>CAYPUO010000016.1:0-14086 GCA_964413775.1 uncultured archaeon | reverse complement strand
GGTCTACATTAACCTAGTATATTCTTTACCTGAAATCTTCCTTTGGAGCCTACCGTTTTAGTGTTTGGCTGCATCTTGTAGAGCTTCCATAGATATACCGATACAATTTATGAGCATATAGTGCATAGCACGATTCAGGCGGGTGATCTTGAGGTGAGCTTCCCAAAAAGGAAGAAGTACTCGGTGAAGGACGTCCTCAACGACCTTAAGAAAATAGACGCAACTCCCAGCATTACCTATGATATAGGAAATCAGTTGATTTACTATCAATGGTCATGCTGCAAGGAATCACTTGGCGAAGACCATCCCGTAGCGAAGAATATGAATGACTTGCTGGATTTCATGCAATCTGGATACGAGCAGATGCTTGTTAGAGGTGACTTCTGGAGGACAAGTGACACTCCTAATGCAGCATTCAACTCCTTCCTAAAAGGGCGCCCTGACGAATTCATATCATATGTCTTCGAAAGGGAACCAGAATACATCCTTGGGTTACTAGAAAGAGCTGCGCACATGCGAGATGCCGAGATACAGAAACATAAGGCCATAGCGACCAAACTGCGTAAAATGATTAAAGACAGCCCGGATGACGCTGATCTATGGAATGAGCTGCGACTTGTGTTGTGGATTATCGGAAACTACAAGGAGGCCAGTGAAGCTTTCAAGAGCGCAAGAAGCCTTGGTTGGATCGGCTCAGTTTCGACTGTGGTTGGAGTTTAGAGGTCGTGGGTCAACATACCCTACAATTCCATTTTCAAATCTGATGGTTTCAGGCTAGATCTCACCTGTATGGAAAAGAAGCTCTTTTCCGCACTTGCTGGTTCCCGTGAATAGATATTCGATTAGTACTCTCTATTTCTGAACCAAAATGAATTCCTCTCCTGACCTCTACAGGAAACTCAAAGAGATCTTGAATGAGCCTTTTGACGAATCACTTGATTCACCCGAATCAGCTTCCGTTCTGTTTCAGGACGACTGGATACGAATTCTTGTTGTACGTATCTCTGAAGCCCCTGAGTTGGTAACTCTCGAAATAGAATCATCACTTCCCCTTCATGCAACAAGCCTTAATGGCAGCTCGGAAGAGAACTCGGAGGCTCGTGAGCTGCTTAAAGGTACGATAAGGACATTGGAGTACTTCCTCCGTCTTCAGGAATCAGGCTTCCAACTAGATATTATCGGGCAGGACTGTATGTGGACAGCACATATGGATTTCAGCGAATGCCCTGATGAGAGCATTCTGGAGGATCTGCTACCTTCCTAGTCATTCCTCCGAGTCTCTCTTTTTCAGGCTATTCTAGTATCATGAGAAGTCAAATAGCATGTCATATTCCAGTCTTCAAATTCCGAAAACAGACAAAAGTACTGATTCCGAACCAGATGGTTCGCAATTCTGCACAGGAGTCAACCTGACAGCTTATTTCTGAACCTGCTGAATCCCGTGAATAGATATTCCTATTCTTGCATATAGTACTTTGAACAACGATGAGTGTTAGTATCCCCAAGAGCGCAAGGGTTGTGCTCCAAAGCCTGGCGAAAACCGGTCCCATGTCTCCAAAGGAGATTAGCCGAAAGTCTGATTTGCCTCTGAGAACAGTGAGCTTTGCGATTAGAAGACTGACCAAATGGAATCTTCTCCGTAGAATTCCTAATCTTCAAGATATGCGACAGCCGCTCTACAACATCAAGAATGAGGAAGTAAAGCAAATCCTCATCCAGAATGGAGCCGAGTTCTTGGTTAAGATACCACACTCTCTTCTTGACCTTCGGAAACCCCTCTGATTCGATATCATCCGCAAATCCGAATTTATTCCTCTCTTCTCTATCTCCGGGGGCCCGATGAAATAGATTGGGCCCCCCTCACCTGAATGTTTCATTGGCATCTGCTGGTTGCGTTAGGTTTTTCATTATCATATTACGAGTGTTGCCACATTATACAGAACCGACAATCTGAGGTGAGCACTTTGGATCCCTTGGACAAGGGAATTTTGAGAAACCTGCTTTCGAATTGCCGAATTACATATGAAGAGCTCTCTCGAAGGCTTGGAATATCAGCAAATGCAGTTAGAAAGCGAGTGCAGAAGCTGGAGGAGACCGGAGTGATAGATGGTTACACGGTCCGTTTTTCACCTGAGATGATTGATTGTGAGTATGTTTTTGGTCTGTTGACAACTGATGGCTCAATAGATGAGGTCGAGCTTGTCGATAGGATTGCAGTCAACAAATGCATCACTGCTGCGTCCTCTTATACTGATGGGACTTATGCTCTGATTGGTGAGTATACAAGCACCAGTGAGCTGATGTCCATTGGTACACATCTTCGCTCTCTTGAGAGTGTCAAGCACGTAGAGATGCATACTATACTCCAAGAGCGGGGCGGCAAGATAGATATGAGATCGCTGCATCTTCGCGTTCTTGTATGTCTTCTTGATGACCCCAGAATGCCCATTGTCGAGATTGCCAAGAGAGCAGGCATGACTGCACGTCGTGTGAGAAAACTGCTGCAAGAGATTGAAGAGAGCAAAGCCGTCAAATTCAGCGTAAAAGCTGAGCTGGGAGCTGCCAGTGGCATCCCATTCCTCTTGAAGTTCTCATATAATCAGACGAAGATACATCCCGAAGTCTTTGAAGAGTGGCTGTGGGAGCACTATTCTCTTCCTCTCTGGGAAGTCTATCTATCCGCGTCCGAACCCATAGCACTTGCTTTGTTTGCGGTGGACTATCTAAACGAACTCGATTCAATCGTCCGTGAGATTAGACGCAATGAGTTCATCGACCAGGTGAGAGTGACAATCAGTACCCATCACAAGTATTTTCTTGGCCACCGTTACAGGAAACTATTGGAGGCCGTTGGGTCCCCCTCTCGTGATTAGGGGCAGTTCCTATCTCCTCATCCTCCGATAGACTACCAATAACCCAGCGATAACAACAACAACCGCCCCTATGGCTGCCATGACTAACCATATCGCTCCACCGTATACTATGGCAATATTTGAGATGCTGTAGGATGATGTCTGATTGTCAGGGAGCTGCACGAGGATGTAGCCAGAATAGTCCAAGAGGATTGTTGCAGGCGTGCTATCCACCATAAGAGAAACCTTTGTGGTTCCGTTCACCCATACTTCGCTCTGAGCTATCTGACCGTTGGCACTATCGTATACTCTGATAGGAATCCTCTGACAATAGGTGTAGTCATTGTGTATCTCGTTCTGGTCCACAATAGTGAAATTGAGCAGCGATGTTGAAGTACTGAATACAGCATCTGTTATCGTATAGTCCGGAAGATATCCATTGCTGAACCAAGGCATGAAGAACCAGGTCAAATCCTCATTTGCCGCCTCTTCAAAGGCACTCTGCAGGTCGTTCAGAGTAGCAATCCTGAAGACATTCTCCTCAAAGAACAGCCTAAGACCAGAGAGAAACGTGGCAGTACCAATTGTCTGCCGGAGCTTTTCTAGGATGAGTGGCGTCTGAATGTAGTCCACGAAACTTGTGAGATCCGGTCTCACTGTATTTGACTCATTAATTATGGTCCCGGACTGATAGATTGCGTAGAACGTCCTCACACTGTCGAGAAATGTTGGGGACTGGAAATGTTCCCAATTTGAATAGTAGTACTCTCCATAATAGGAGTGTGACCATGATGTGAGCCCTTCGTCCAGAAATCCCCAGTCAACGCAGTCATCGCCAACAAGTTGAGACCACCACTGGTGTCCGACCTCATGAGATATGACCAACTCCAAGTATGAAGGATCACGTGTACCCTCCTGTATCTGTTGCGATATGATACGGGTCACGTAGACCTGACATGGGTACTCCATGCCGCCATAGAATGCATGTTGTTCAACGACGTTCAATGTAGGATAGGGATAGGCCCCGAATGTTGAGTTGAACAGGTCAAGGGCCTGAATAGCTTGCTGTAGCGAGTCTGTTTCCCAGAGGTTGGCCGAGGCAGGGAGGAAGTATGTTGACACGTTCACGCCGTGGAATAAGGAGGACTCAACCTGATAGTATTTGGATGCAGAGAAGGTAACCTCTCGTGCTGGATATGAGATGTTGTAGTGATACTGGACCCGCCCATTGTCGGTCATATGTGACATGACTTCTCCCGTTGCTGCTACAACCATTCCTTCAGGCACATCAAGGAACAGATTATACCATGCCATGTTGAAGTAGAACGGGTCGCCGACATCAAGGTACGGATCGATGTTCCATCCATCCCACTGGTCATAGACACAAGGAATTGGAAAGAACCCTGTGAACGTGTAGATGCGGTCATAGTTCAGGTCCGTGCCATGCACACTCGACCTATCATTACCATCTGGAAGGACTGAGCGAAAGGTCATGTTGAGGAGGATGTGGTCTCCTGGTTGAATGGCTTCATCGAAGTCGACCCACATAAGTTGCTGACTAGAATACACTTCGATATTAGTGACATTGGTTGAAGTTCCTATGGTAGTCACTGCATCAATGATGATGCTTCCCTTTCTCGTGTCGTAGTTCATTCCCGAGAGGTAGAGATGAAATGGAATTCGAGTGAAGGCTATGGGTGCTCCGTTGTAGTAGTCAACAAGAAGTGTGGAGTTTGCCGATGCGTCCTGCTCATCGAAACTGACCGTAAGATTCAGCTTGGAGAGATTCGTCTGTGCAAGTGAGGCTTTCAGTGAATGAGAATGGGTGACGTCACGAAGTCCAGGACTGGTTTCATTGGTAATTGGGCAATCTCCAATACAACTTCCGAGAACAGAGTTCATGGATGTTGAAAAGGACAATATGACTACTATCACAGCTACTGCAGCAAGTTTGCGGGTCATCTGGAATCTCTCCCTGCCGAACGTAATAGAAATCTCCTTTGATAAGCACATGTGTTAGCGTAATGTTCGGTTGGTTCGGAATGCATAAATCACCAATAGGAGCCGTATCTCACTAGAAGTGATGTTCATGGACCTAGACGTTTCTAGAGCAATGAAGATGAAACTGTCATCAGAATTGCCTCCTGAACCAGAGTTCGATCCTCAGTACAGGCGAGCCCCCAGCAGAGGGTACGACTTGAATGAGCAGGATACAATTCTGGCGGTGAAGAATGCGCTCAGGTATATTCCTACTGAGTTGCACGGGAAATTGGCACCTGAGTTTCTGGATGAGTTGATTACTCGCGGCAGAATCTATGGATACAGGTATCGGCCAAAGGGTGCCATCAAAGCAAAGCCAATTGACGAATACAATGGAATCCTTCAAGCAAGAGCCATACAAGCTATGATTGACAACAATCTGGATTTTGATGTCGCTCTATACCCATATGAGTTGGTGACGTATGGCGAGTCTGGGCAGGTTTGTACGTCGTGGCCCGCCCTTCAGCTCATAAAGAAGTACTTGGAAGCAATGACCGAAGACCAGACATTGGTGGTTAGCTCGGGGCATCCTGTTGGGCTTTTTCCATCAAGAAGAGATGCGCCTCGTGTTATTTCCACGAATGGTCTTATGGTGGGAATGTTCGATACCACAGAGGACTTTCATAGAGCAACCGCCCTCGGCGTCGCCAATTATGGACAGGAAATAGCAGCTCGCTAGTTCCCCATACAGATGACGGCTGGAGGCTGGATGTACATAGGTCCGCAAGGGATTGTCCATGGAACCTACATAACACTTCTCAATGCGGGGCGCCTCTACCTCGGATTGCCACAGGACCAGGACCTAAAGGGGAAGATGTTTCTCACATCAGGACTCGGTGGTATGAGTGGTGCGCAGGCCAAGGCAATAGAGATTGCTGGCGGTATTGGCGTAATTGCAGAGGTCGATAAGAGCCGTATCGATACCCGCAGTGAACAAGGCTGGCTGGGCAAATGGTCTGACGACCTAGATGAGGTATTCGGATGGGTCGATGAGTACAGAAAGAGTGGTGAGCCGGTTTCCATTGGGTATTATGGGAACATTGTTGATGTCTGGCAGTATGTTGTCGACAAGAACATTAAGGTGGAGCTGTCCTCCGACCAGACTTCCTGTCATGCGCCATACGATGGAGGATATACTCCGCAAGGCGTGTCCTTTGACGAAGGCCGAGAGCTCCTTCGGAACGACCGCAATCGTTTCCGAGAACTGGTTGACAAGTCGCTCACAAAGCAATTCCACCTCATCAAGACTATGGTTGACCGTGGCACCTACTTCTGGGACTACGGGAACAGCTTCATGAAAGCCGTTTTGGATGCGGGCGCCAAGGACATTGCCAAGAACGGCGAGGACACCAACGAGGGTTTTGTCTTCCCATCATACGTGGAGGACATAATGGGACCAATTTGCTTCGATTACGGCTATGGGCCATTCAGATGGGTCTGCCTGAGCGAAAAGCATGACGACCTAGTTCAGACCGATAGGATTGCAATGGAGAATATCGACCCGACACGTAGGGCACAGGACCGTGACAACTACATCTGGATTCGTGATGCCGAGAAGCATGCTCTTGTCGTGGGCTCGCAGGCCCGAATTCTGTATGCTGATGCCATGGGAAGAGTCAACATAGCTCTCCAGTTTAACAAGGCTGTCCGTGAAGGCACGATTGGGCCAATCATGCTCGGTCGGGACCATCACGACACTGGTGGCACGGATTCCCCGTTCCGCGAGACCTCGAATATCCATGATGGCAGCAACATCACAAGTGACATGGCCCATCAGTGCTGGGCCGGAAACGCAGCACGCGGGATGACCATGTGTGTCTTGTCGAACGGTGGAGGGGTTGGGACAAGCAAGGCTATCAACGGTGGTTTTGGGCTTGTCTTGGATGGAAGTGAGCACGTTGATTCTGTTATTCGCAGTGCCCTTGACTGGGATGTCATGGGTGGCGTTTCTAGGCGTGCCTGGGCTAGGAATGAGCATGCAGTTGAAACTGCTATCGAGTGGAACCGCCGCCTAAGTGGATCAGGTCAGATTACACTCCCATATATTCCCAAAGACGGATTGGTCGAAGATTTGGTTAAGCGAGAACTTGGCAATATTAGGAAAGCCGATAATTACTAAAGCAACAGCAGAACCGATACTACCACTTGTGACTAGTAATGTCTAGTCACTGCCTTTCAGAGGGATGTCCATGGTCGTTTCTGTTGATGGCGAAACCCTTACAATCGAAGATGTTGTCAATGTCGCAAGGTATCGTTTTGACGTATCCCTTGATGAAGGCGCCCGCAAGAAGGTCCTCGCAAGCAGAGAAGTGATCGACAGAGCCCTGAAAGAGGACCGCACGGTCTATGGGGTGAATACCGGATTTGGAGAATTGGCGAATGTTTCCATTGCACCTAAGGACCTTGCAGCCCTTCAAGTGAACCTCATCAGGAGCCATAGCGCAGGGGTCGGCGACCCGCTACCTCCTGAAGTGGTCAGGGGGATGATGCTTCTTCGAGCAAATGCTCTGGCCAAGGGCTATTCAGGAGTAAGAGTCGAGATCATAGAAACACTCCTCAAGATGCTGAACCTAGATGTTGTTCCTGTTGTACCAGAACAAGGCTCTGTTGGTTCGAGTGGCGACCTTGCTCCTCTAGCTCATATGGTCCTTGTTATGATTGGTGAGGGAGAAGCATTCTACAAGGGCAAACGGATGAAAGGCGGCCTAGCTATGAAGAAAGCTGGTATCTCTGCGCTAAAACTCCATGCAAAAGAAGGTCTGGCTCTACTTAATGGCACACAATCCATGACGTCAATTGGCGTACTTGCAGTCCATGATTCTATGCAAGTGATAAGAAATGCCGCTATTGCTGCCGCTATGAGCCTTGAAGCCCTAAGGGGGACCCGGCGTGCATTTGACGCACGAGTTCATGAGGTTCGTCCTCACGAGGGCCAAACCGACGTTGCCGAAGCTATGCGTCTTCTGCTTCCTGAAAGCGAGATTAACCAGTCTCATGCCCATTGTGGCAAGGTCCAGGATGCCTATTCACTCAGGTGTATCCCTCAAGTGCTGGGAGCGTCTCTTGATACGATTAGGTATGTCCGAAGTGTCCTTGAAACTGAGATCAATTCAGCTACTGATAATCCTCTTGTGTTCACCGATGACATTATTTCCGGAGGCAATTTTCATGGTCAGCCCATTGCATTGGTGATGGATTTCCTGGGGATAGCCCTATCAGAGGTTGCCAATATCTCTGAACGGAGGGTGAACAGACTTGTCAATCCAGATCTAAGTGGCCTCCCTGCTTTTCTTACAAAAGATAGTGGACTTCGTTCCGGCTTAATGATTGCACAATATACTGCTGCCGCCCTCGTATCGGAGAACAAGGTTCTAGCCCATCCTGCAAGTGTCGACTCAATCCCCACGAGCGCTGACCAGGAGGATCACGTTAGTATGGGCACCATAGCAGCAAGGAAGGCACGCAAGATACTGGATAACGTGACCAATGTTGTCGCAATTGAGCTACTCTGTTCAACTCAGGGCGTTGACCTTCTCGCTCCACTTCGGCCATCCACCCCACTTCAGCAAGTCCATGAAGCAATTAGGAAGAGAGTAGCATCGCTTGAAGATGACCGAGTGCTCAGCAAAGACATTGAAACCCTTAATGAAATGATAAGGACTGGAGCACTGGTCGGCCCAGCTGAAGAAGCAGTGGGCGTACTACTGGAGGAGTAGTACTCGGCTTTGTTCTTGTAGACAAAATGATTGATGTTTTTCCCGTTGGTCCTAAAGATTTTCATGACTGCCTAATCGAGCCCCAAGGATATGATACTGAGTCATTCGTGAAGCTTTATGTGTTTATTAGACGTTGGATTGTTAGAGCACTCTAAAAACTGAATCTAGGTGGCATTGTTGACCGGTCTCTCAATAGCAATGGAGCAATACCTCGAAACGATTTATGCGATTGAAAAAGAGGGAGGTGTAGCGAGCGTTTCAGACATTGCTGAGGCGAGAGGAGTAAAGGCCCCAAGCGTTACGTATGTGCTACGCAAGCTCTCAAGTCCAGAATTGGACCTAGTCAACTATGAGAAATACAATCGAGAAGTAACTCTGACCGAGAAAGGACGACGTATTTCACAGAAACTGGAGCGGACACATGAAACTCTTCGCTGGTTCTTTGAATCAATAGGGCTTGACCACAAGATTGCTGACGAAGATGCTTGTGAGCTCGAACACATTGTACGGCCAGAAACTGTAGAAAAGCTCATCAAATTCGCCGCCTGGGTAAAGGAAACCCCTAGGGCTACTAGAATGCTTGCTAAGTTCAGAGAGCAAGAGAAAGCGTAGACCATTCCTATGGTCCAAGTCTGGTGTGGATTACTTGCCCATTTGCAATGACAGTATGTACTAAGTTCACACCAAATCTGTACGCAAGATACTCTGGATTTGGGCATTCCATTACGATAATGTCTGCGCGCTTGCCCACCTCTACGCTACCTATTGTATCTGCTTTATCAAGTGCATGAGCTGCATTGATGGTCAGGGCCGAGATGACTTCTCTCGGGTGCATCTTCATCTTATAGCATGCCAATGCGAGTGTGAAGAACAACGATTCATTTGCGCAGTTCGGGTTGAAATCCGTTGCTAGAGCTACTGGTAGGCCCATCGTTATCATATCTCTCGCTCGGGCATACTCGGTGTCCAGACTGAATGCAGTTGCTGGGAGCAAGGTTGCAATCGTTCCTGCTCTCCTAATAGCTTCCAATCCATCATCTGATGCCATCAATAGATGGTCAGCTGAAACTGCTCCCATCTCCGCTGCAAGCTCGGCTCCTCCAAGTGGAGCAATTTCATCAGCATGTAATTTAACCTTCATTCCAGCTTTCTTTGCCGTCTGCAATATCCGTCGAGACTGTTCAATATCAAACACCCCCTTTTCACAAAAGACATCGCAGAATTCAGCAGCATTCGCTTCAACGACAGCAGGAATCATCTCATCAACAATAAGATTCACATATTCATCAGTTCTGCCCTCAAATTCAGGTGGTACTGCGTGTGCTCCCAGAAATGTGGATGTGATTCCGATAGGAAGCATACCCCTGAGGTCACCAACTGCATCCAGCATTTTGAGTTCATTCTGTGTATCAAGACCATAACCACTCTTAATCTCAACAGATGTGGTCCCTTCGCGTAGGGCTCGTTCAGTTCTCGAGAATGCATTTCGAGTGAGTGTTTCTTTGGTTGCTTTTCTTGTTTCTCTGAGCGTATTCAGGATACCCCCTCCGGCCTCTAGGATTTGCATGTATGTCTTGCCTGCAAGCTTCATTGCAAAGTCGTTCTCTCGGGAGCCACCAAAGACAAGATGGGTGTGGCTATCGACAAACCCCGGCATGGCAAGCATGCCCGGGAACTCAATTTGAGGAACTGCAGAGCCATTATCGATATTGGACAGCACTTCTCGTGTGGTGCCCACTTCCATGATGATGCCGTCTTTCATTGCGACAGCCCCATCTTCAATAACTGAGAGCTCTTTCATATCGTCGCCCATCTTTGGGCTCTCGATTGCTCCTCTTAGGGTTGCGAGTTGTCCAATGTGTGTTAGCACAAGGTCTGACCTCATGGTATCCTCAAACTTCCAGAGTTGCCTTGCCTCTTGTGTGTTTTGATGGCATGTGAGGAGGATTAATTAAGCAGAACGAAGAGCGAAACGCAAACTCAAGGGTAGTTGTGACATATGGAATATCTTATTCTCAGCTGGAATGATGTCTACAATCTGACCTTACAGCTGTCTGAACGAATTGTGGCTAGTGGATTTGTACCCGACTTGATTGTTGGTATCGCTAGAGGTGGCTGGATTCCTGCAAGGATTCTCTCTGATGTTCTATATGCTCATGCAATGTACAATGTACGTATAGAATACTACACCGACCTAGGTATTCATGGTCGTGAACCCAAAATAACTCAGCCTCTGTCTATTCCGATTGAGGAGAAAAACGTACTACTGATTGACGAGGTTTCTGACACCGGTGAGAGCCTATATCAGGCGAGTAAGTACATTAAGAGCTTAGGCGCCAAGAATCTGAAGACAGCAGTCTTGCATCTCAAGCCAACCTCTCGTGCCACCCCTGATTTCTATATGCAGAGAGTTTCAAGTTGGACAGTCTACCCGTGGGAAATCCGTGAGTCAATCATTGCACTTGTCAAGAAGTTTCAGGATGAGGATCCGAGCCTTAGCATGCCCAGTATAAGAAATAAGCTCGTGTTTGAAGTTGGCTTTGAGCCTACCGTAACTGACTATTTCATGAAGCGGCTCTAGAGTTATGAAACGGAGAGGTCTGCAATGATTCTTGAGTCTCTTGTATCCTCAAAGGATTCAATGTATGTGGGTATTTCAGAGATACGAAACAGTCGAGCATTGAGCAAAGATGACCTGATCGATATTGCGAGTGCTGTAGGTGCGTCCCTCTCCGCTGTCCAGCTATTCGATTCTGCCCTCATTGTCGATTACCACCATTTACTGTCAGCGTCTCAAAATGCGGTCAATGCATGGAATGGGAATTATGCTCATGCACGTTCTCTAGAGGTTGAAATTGCGGTATTTGCATCTGGACAGCATCAGATTGGGCATGCACTTGATGTATTTGGCGTTAAGGACGATATGGCTAGTGTTGCTGTCGTTATAGTTGGTACTGATGTTGACAGAATTGAAGCATGTCATAGGACACTCATAGAGCAAATAGGAGAAGACATAGAACCACCGTTCACATTGGATTCTAACAAAACAAGGGCTATTATGGACCATTTTGGCATATCGGATGAGGAGCTGAATGCAGTTTCAATCTCAGATAATCCCGAGGAGATGCAGCGAACACTCTCAAGGTGTGTGGTCAGTAGAGTCAGCGACGTGGCCCTTGAATCCTAGAGGGTGTGTTTCTCAATAGATATCATCGCGAAGAGCCATGATTGATAGGATATCTCTGTTTTGGTTGAGTATAGAAATCCCTGTCTTCTCTCCGACAATTTCAAGCCAGACCGTCTTATCAGGATTGTTTAGGTCAACCTTTCTCGGGATGACTGCAGCAACAGCACCTATCACTTCCGCTGTTTCAAGCTGCGTATGTCTCTTGCGTACAGTTACCCTGAATGTTTCGTTTTCTCCTATTCTCGAAAGCAATTCACCTGCGGTTTTGACTATGTCATCGATAGAAGAAGGCACACAGAATTCAAGTGGTGTGAATCTTATAGCGAACCTGAACTGATAGGGATTCTCTGTTGCCATCTCCTTGAGCTGTTCAATGACTGTAAATGGGTCTAGCTTAGTCCGACAAGCGATGAGACCCACGATTCCAACATCGACCACCTTAAGCTGGGTGTCTTCAAGCAAGTCTCCAATGAAATACTGCACCTCGGATCTTGCGGCACGCTCTCTTTCTCTCGGGCATCCTATCAATATATTGAAGTCTTCCAGATAGGTCCCCTCACATATCTGGATAGATAATGCGATTCGTCCAGAACCGGAGCGCATCGGTGTCAACACGAAGACTCTCAGTCAACTTCTCAATGGGAAGTGCTCCTTCGCGGTACACCTTGATGCTGGAATAGCCGTCTGGCTCTTCATCGACGCCCACAATGGTCGAATTGTTGTCCATCCGGGATGGTCCCCCTTCAACATAGAGGTCAACGTTGTTGCCAAGCTGCTCCAAGGCAACAGAAAGGTCAAAGGGACTCGGCCCGCCGGATATATTCGCACTTGTTCCTGTTATTGGTGTTCCCAGTTTGCTGGCAATCTTCTGAGGGACCACATGGTTTGGTACTCGGATTGCTATGGAACCTCCTCCTCCTGTCAGATAGACTGGTACCGACTCCTTTGCTGTGACAACTAGTGTCAGGACTCCCGGCCAGAAGAGCCGTGCCAGAACAAGTTCTAATCCTCCGAAAGCATGATAGGGCTCGCATTGCGAGATGTTCTCAAAGAGTAATGGCACACCAATCTCTCGGTTTCTCTGTTTGACTTCAAACAGCCTCTCAAGCGCTTCCCTTTGCCTCGGATCACAGGCGAGACCGTAGCTAGTGTCTGTAGGGTAGACGACAAGCCCTCCTGAGGACAGTACCTTGACTGCTTCATCTATTGCAATAATCATGTTGTCCTCAGTATCTGTTCTCAGTATTCTAGCGTTCACACCCTCTTACAATGAAAAACACACATAAGAATGTTATATTTTTGTGCTGTGTTGAGGAGGTATCTGCATTCGTGCAATAATCTTGGCCGCAGGCACCGGGACACGGTTCGGTGCCCTCTGCCAAGAAGTTCCAAAGGCCCTACTGCCATGCGCTGGTGACATACTCATAGGCCGACTAGTCAACACGCTTCTGGATGCCGGGATAGAAGAAATACGTCTAGGCCTCGGCTGGAAGGGCAGTCATATTAGGAGGGTAATAGACTCTCAGTACAAGAGTTCCAGAGTTGTCTGCATAGACGTCCCTGGTTATGAAATTGGGCCTCTTCAGACATTGGTTAGCGCAGCAGGTAATACTGAAGGGAACATGCTAATCTGTCCGGTGGATCTTGTGGTTGATCCGGACGTTGTTATTGGCATGCTTAGATCAATTTCTTCTCTGAAGAATGAGCAGGTAACATTGGCATATGATGAAAGTGCACTGAGTGGCACCCCCTTGACAGTCAATTCACAGGGTGGAATCACATCTATTGGCAAAGGAGCGGCTCGATCCGCAATGATGATTGTTGCTGGAAACAGGTTTCTAGACTACTGCAAGGATGCATTGGACGGAGGAGCTAGCAAGATATCACAGGTGTTAGAATATATGCTTGCAGCCGGTCACGATGTGCATGCTTATCACGTCCAAGGCTACTGGCATGATATCGACACATTGTCCGATTTGTTGGATGTAAACAGGTATCTTCTGAAGCAGTACACACCGAGGCATGGGGGCTTCTTCATTTCAGAAGATACTGTATTGGATTCTAGTGAGTCAACGGCCAATGACTTAGGGATTACAATCGGCCCCGGGACTCAAATAAGAGGCCCCTGTCTAATCTCTCGTAAGTGTGTGATTGCCTCTAACTCCACGGTTGGTCCCTATGTTTACATGGATCAAGAAACCATACTGGAGGACGGATGCACTGTCGTTGATGCTATCCTCTTTGATAGAGCAAGGATTAATCAAGGCACAGAACTCTCATCTGTAGTAGTC
>CAYPUO010000015.1:0-14097 GCA_964413775.1 uncultured archaeon | reverse complement strand
CTGAACCTGAATTCCCATGGTGTGAAATCTCGCATAGGCTTGAATCACCTACGAGAACATGTGTGAATTCGTGCAAGAGTGTGAATGGTCTGGCACGAGACACATCCTTTTGGTTTATTGCAATAACGGGAAAAGGCCTCTCCGCTATGGAAAATCCCCGCATTTCATCAATATCGACAGTAGGAATAAGAAAAACAAGAGTGCCAATTCTCTCAAGCGCACTTCGCCAAAATCTCAATATCTCATAATCATCCAAACCAATAGGAAATCTAGGAGAGACAGCAAACATCTTTCGTATCAATTCGCCCATCTCTTCAGGGTCATCTTTGAGACTAACTGAGCCAACATACTCCCAATTGAATTCAGGCGTGTAGTCAGAGAGACTGATTGCAGTCTTTCTCTTGTAATAGATTCGTCTAACCTCTAAACGAAGCTCTGGTGAAAGAGGTTCGTCTTGATGGTCTGGAAGTCTTCTAAAAGATGGAAACTTCAGCGAGGGAGGGACCTCACTCCTGAAGAATATAGCTGTTGGCCTTCTGTATATCCATGCGAGTTTGCGTAATTTCGGAAATGAGAGGTACTTCTCTCCTGACTCTATCAAACGGAAGTCCTTCTCACTAACCTTTAGTTTGCTGGCAACTTCTTCGGAAGTATAGCCTCGTTCTTTTCTAGCCCAGACCAGCATCTCTGGATTGGCAGTTGCAGGAAACCCTCTCGTCAATCCCTAACACCTCATTTCGCTTCTAGCCATTACAAGTTATTTGAATACTAGTACAAATCTCTTTTCCAAAGGGAACTCTAATCCTAGGAGGTGATCTCCGGCCTGTTGAAGCGATTTGACTAGCTAATCGGCTAACAAGGTCCGACCTGCTTATCTGTGAAGTAATGTCTTTGTCAATGCAAGAAGCAGGGATGTCCGACCTATTGATACAGAGGCCAGACCCGGAATCCCTAGTCCGACCAGCATTGGTGAGTGAAACTACTCCACCTTCAACTCCCATGTTTAGCCCCGACCTGTTAATACCTTGTTACGACTTCCGACCTGTTCAAGCTTCTCATCGTTAGATATCGAAGGGAAGTCAGGTAATGAACTTCCGCTACGGATACCTTCCGACACTTCTAACGGTCGATAAGAGGAGGAAACCTCCGTTACCGTTGACTTCTGTGTTCCACTCTTGCCATGACTGCTGTCACCAGCCAGATCGGAGCATGGCTCCTCTTCTGCGACATGGCCTTTGCTCGCCGTCATTGGAGCATAACTCCTCTCTCGAGTCTGAGCTTCTGTCCACTGAATTGTTTTGCCAAGACTGCCACATTTCTCAGCTACAGATGGTGCTTCCACAGTGGTTTCCATGGCGGGGTCGGTACTACTCCCAAACTCCTCAAGAGAAGTCTGATCACTGCAGTCAGCCACGGACTCCCTTTTGAATGAGGTGGGCAACCTCTCAGGGAGTGAGGACACCCATTTAGAGTTCTTACTCCTCTTGGTCTTCGGTTTTGCTTTTTCCTTAGGAAGAAGCAGCGAACCTAGTCCTGTATTCTCATTCCTCAGGGAAGGGATGAGCGTAATGAGCCTGCGACCTATGTTAATCGCAGCATTCTTGTCGGCATTGTCCCTATATCCGCAGGTATGACAGAGAAAGTAACTCTGTTTTGGACGGTAACCTTTGTGTCCACACTTATGACACATAATACTGGTCCATGATTCGGGAATAACATGAACCCGACTCTGCAGGATACCTTGAATGCCAAGCTTATGCTTGAGAGATTCAGTGACTCTGTAGAATGACCACCTGTGTATCATCCCACGGTAACGACTTCCTCTAAAGTTACCCTTGCGAGCTATTGAACGAATTCCTTTCACTCGGCCAATGGCAATATAGAGATTATAGGATTGTGATACTTCTACGATATAGGAGGTTAGTAGTTTCACTAGTTTCCTATCATGGTCGTTACTGACTCTCTCTCGCTTATTTCCCATTGAGTTGAGCTTCTTTTTGACACGATGCGCACTAAGACCGTCTTGAAGTAATGAGTCTCTTTTCCGCTGAAGTGATGCTACAACTGAATCATAGAACTCCATCTGTTGGATTTTTTCGTTCTGGGTCCAATATCTTACTTGCTTTGGACCATCAGATGTCAGGAGCACACTGCAGACCGCTTTACGAACTCCAAGGTCGATTCCTATGACAGCAGGTGGAAGAAACGAGGTGTTTAGCTCCACCTCAGGCAGGCTCACTGAGAAGACAGCCCACCACTTCCGTTTCCTGTCCTTGAGGATCCGTACTGACTTTACACTACCAGATTCGAATTTTGTCAAATGATAGGAAGAAGTACGTAGAGGGATCATCAGACTGTCATGAGTCCTGCGACCTTGTCGTACAGAATCAAGAGAGTCACGAATTCGAAGCCAGTGTTTGGTCTTAAGCTTAGGAGTATGGACTATCTGGAAGCAATTTCGATATATGTATCGAGGAAGCTTCTTTGATGCATAGCCTTTTGATCGAAGAGGCTTTCTTCCTCCGGCTGCAAGATAGCTCTCCCACATCGCAACAGCGGTGTCGCGACATCCGTGTAGTTCATTAACCGAGATATTCTTGAAGCGCTCTTTGAAATCATATTCAGTAGTAGGCCTATGAGCATTACCTCTTGTTGCAGTCAATGTCAACTCGACAAGCTTTGTTGAGTCAATACGGTTTGTAGTCTTGCCAAAGAGAAGCTGAGACTCATGCCTTTCAATTACTCCAAGGAATGCCTTAATCACTCTAGTATCTCTACTGGTGATGCGTGACAGACGTGTCTTCTGTCGGTTTGTCATCATCTCCCAGTTAATTGGTGTCTTAACACTGATGACTATCCCTTTGGACCGTTTCATGAGTTTCAACTCGAGGTATATAAATCCCCGACCCGTCTTCGGTGAGGTGGTTTCCTCAGACCCTCATACGGATTTGGGGTAATAGAGTCCACACTTTTATCCCTTAGAATGGTATATAAATCCGTTAAGCTTATTTTTGTTTAATTAATTCTAGTGCCTTAAATCGCTAAATACTGACATATTAAAAAGGGAAAAGTTCGCTAGGTGTGAAGATGCTGTTGTTGCCTGAAGACCCTGCAAGAACCCTACAAGAGGCCCAGCTAGCTGCTCTGAGATCCCTAGTGGATATTCTGCATGACAAGACAAACAAGGGAACAAGGCACATCTACTACAGGGCAAAATCTCGGCTCGAAGAAGCTATAGCGCAATGGGAGAGAAGCATCAGGCAAGGAACACCTGATTTCTCCTGTGTGACCGACAAAGAGAACACATTCAGGACAGACGAACTCGAGAACACTTGGGAAACAACATTGGCTTCCGGCAATCTAGAAACGAAGAGGGTAAAGAGTGAGCGTGATGGGACTGTCGGTCCTGTCAACAAGATGCTTAGCATTTTCGGCGCACTCCTCCGCGACCATTTCCTCTTCTCCCTGCCTCTTGAACAGCCGGTGGAAATTGGAAAGAAAAAGACGCGTACTGTCTGTGGCTACAGGAGTGCTGAGGTCGGAGATGTCCCGGTTGCGCATGGTGCAGACTTACCTGAACTTGACCTCGCTGATATGATCCGTTCTCACGGGAGAGAACTCGTCCGGAAATCATTCATCGACTCAGCAGAGTATAAGGAATTCAGACGATATGCCTATCTGCTAATTAGAAGACTGACACCCTTCGTTGAGTATATCTATACTGATGGTAAGCATGGCCGGAGGACCTTTCACCGACCAAAGAACGAGAAGGACCGACTGGCAAGTGATGGCCCCTGTGGGGACGACATCCTTGGGGAACTGACCAAGGAGATAGCCAGCTTATTCGGACGTAAGCGAGGAAGAGCACCACGACCTTCAAGGAGTGTGGCAAGGCGTAAGTCGAAGCTTATCAAGAGCTTCTTTAAGGACCAAATCAATGAGCTGGTCTCGGATGTCGAAGACCTATCACAGGGAGAGATAGAGCACAGAGCGAAGTGGGCAGCAGACTTGCAAGAACTGACTGAAGGAAAGAAGCCCAGACTCCGTCTACAGGATGCCACTTCCATTCGAGCGCAAGCATCGGTAATAGCAAGATGGGAGGGGACACACTGCCATAAGGTCATTACTGAGGGATTTGCCCAGCCCTTCAACCTAACAGACTTGATCTCAGGAAGAGTGACTGTCCAATGGCTGAGTTCAAGATTCGCAGTTGCCACTGAAGTCCCAATAGAAACTGAGAGAGGAAGAGGTAAGGCAGACATTGTCCTGTTACAGCATCTAGAAGGAGAGAAGAAGGCGAATCTCCTCCGACCAGTTGCCGTATTCGAGGTGAAGACACGCACAGGGATGAACTGGGAGATTGTCCCAAAGAAACTCAAGTCGAAGCGGAAGGACAAGACGACAGGACAACGTCTCAACAGGATTGTCTCAGACCCACAGCTGAGAAAGAGGTGGCTGAATGACAGAGAGTGGGAGAGAGAACTCGGATGTATCCCTACGCCCACAGGACACTCACAACTGAGGATGTACGAGCAAGGGATACTCAAGGAATATCAGAGGCTCACTGGTGATACGTCAGTGGAGGGGCTACTCAGGGGCGTCATCCTAGTTGACTCACAGAAAGACTATGGTCAGACAAGACAACTGCTGTACTCGCTTCTCGCTTCACTTGCCACAGAGAAACTTGAGGAACTAATCAAAGGAAAACCGGACCGAGTCATTGCAAGGTCTAAGGACACTCGTGCTTCTCGGATATGCATGGTCCTTGACTCTCCAAAAGAACACGAACTAAAGGCGATTCATGATTTCTCACAGACAGGCGTGGGAAGTGAGTATAGTCCCTTTCAGTATTCTGCGGCAAGAAAGGGCGAGTTCATCCTGTATCTCAGCTTACCATCTGCGTCTAGGTCAGGACGCACTGCAGCGCGGATTGCCCAGTACTGGCATGGCTTGCAGTTGATGAAGCGGATATGTGAACAGAAGCACCTCAGGAAAGTTGTCTGGATTGACCTATCCGGGGACTTCGCTTACAGACCACTTGCAGAGGTGAAGCTAAGAATCGAAAGACAGTCAGAAGAACTCAGGCAGTTCTTCAGTGACATCGAATTCATCGACCTCACGAGCGACGTAGATGGATTCCTGTTCCGAGGCAAGAAACCTCCCATCATCTCCTCGAAGGATGAAATACTTGGACAGAAGGACTCGCTCGTTGTTGTCAGCGGGTGGGAGCCCATCGAACGCTCGTGTCCATCTCGACTGCGTGCCTCCCTCCACGAACTGGAACGGGTACTCGTTGAAGACCTTGGAGATTCAGAGGCCCATGTCCTCTGGTTCGGTCGCGCTCCGACATACGAACAGACATCGCTGACCTATCACAAGCGGTGTCATCTCCCTTTTGATGACTCATCTCCTCTGGGGCGGCATGTCACACGGATCATCTGGAACCTCCCTGTGAAGCCGTATGCAATGACCCACATGACACCGATGCTTGATGATGTCAGAGTCGTTGTTGACCAGAGGGAGTCCTTTGAAAGCAAGGTTGTAGAGGTTCCGGTCCTGAAAGACTGGTCGTCTAGGTTTTGGAGTAGGAGAAGCAAGCGACAAGGTCGAGAGAAATCCCAGGCGCGCAATGGAGGCCGCCAATCGCTCACAGCACATGATGTCATCTCCAGTGAGCAGATTTCACGAGAACTGCAACAGGATGCGCTAGACCTCATTCCTTGGATTAGGTCCGCTCCGAAAGGCGAGAATGAATTTCTGGTCAGTAAGATGGAGCTGCTAGATTTAGAACTGCAGTACATCCCAGTCTATGGGAAGCCATCGCTGCCGTCTGGTGTCCTATCGAGGATGACATATCGTCCAAGACCAAGGGGTGCTACGGGCACGAAGAGCACTGCTCAACCTGAAGCCAAGCTAGCCGGCCTCATTACACATCCGAAGCAGTATCGCGGAAGGGAACTGAAGTCGAAGCCCATCAAGGAGAGCCATAGGTCTCCTATGGAGGAGCTGCTTGTCTATAATGGCCTGAGGGAAGACTACGCGGATAAGACAGAGGTTAGACGCTGTAGAAGGGTGTTGAGAGTCCTTGACTCGCTGGGAGAGGAGTGCTTTCAAGATCCGGACTGGAAACACATGCTCTCTGGCCTTAGAGAAGTAACGACCAAGGACCATCGTGGATCAGTAGGTAGCACAGTCCGTGAGATTGCAAGGCTGCTGAGCCAGTCTAAGGTTTCCAAGCAGCTATGGGACGAGGTAGCATGGATCCGCGAGCGGACGCTGGGAGAAGGACTGCAGTTCAAGGCAAGAGAGGCGTTAGAAACCATCATGGAGAGCCGTCCTCAGGTCTCAAGCCTCTATGGGAACTATCTCTTCCTCCTCCTTGCTGCGCTCTCACTGAAGTACCAGTCTTTGGGTGACCCGCAGCTAGAAGTCCTCTGGAGCGCGGTGAAGTCTTGGACTCTAGTGCAGCTCGGCTTCATCGAGAGCACACATGAAGAGGTCTACGGACGACCAAAGTTCCATGCCCGGGCGATATGGACCAACCTCGCAAAACGGGCTCGCATCCTTAGCCAGATTGCCGAGCCTCATCAGGCAGGTGTTCGGTCTGGGCGGCTAATCATGGGTAGTGAGGCAGATGAGCCATACGCCGGACTGTTCTTGGAGGATACACATGACAGGACACAGGTACTCTGCGGCTTCTGGAACACGCTCACACCGCTCCGAGCTGGTCCTCAGTTCAGCTGGACCCTATCTGACCACCGAGAGATTGTGGACGCAGCGCGGGCCTTGCGACAGGCAGACGAGCATCTCGATATTGTGATTGCCACGATGGATGGAGAGGACTATCTCTGGGAGAAGGAAGAAGACCAATGGCTGCCCGCTGGAAAGGTATCAATTGTCCACAGAAAACGGGATGCCAGTGCACGGATACGCGGGATTAGGATTGAGCCAGACCCAAAGATGATGGAGATCGACCCGCCAAGAGGA
Organism: uncultured archaeon; assembly: GCA_964413775.1. GTDB lineage: Archaea > Asgardarchaeota > Thorarchaeia > Thorarchaeales > Thorarchaeaceae > MP5-2226. The sequence continues at coordinate 7,110 of CAYPUO010000015.1, read as the reverse complement.
GTCACACTTCCATATGGTCTGGAACAGCACATCAGCCGGACTCTCTCAGCCATCTCAGAGCAGTCAGAACATCTGTTCTCAGTGACCTGTGATCTCGAAGTGCAGAAGAGGAGATATGTTGTGGAGTTCTCCGCTGAAGGTGAGACCATCGATATTCAGCGCTTTGAGTCGACCTCCGAGCTGATTGCACTCCTTAGATCGCCACTGACAGAGGGAGTCCCTCTTGATAGCTCGCGTGATGCTGCTGTACGCATGACCTGGGACCCATACAAGGACATCATCTACAATGAGCTGCAACTGCTTCGCCCCTATGTTGAGAGAAGGACACCCTACGTGAACGTTGAAGTCCCGCTTCCATTCAGTTGTGCGGACTTATTGAAACGAAGAGAGAGGGAGATAGAAGTCACAGTGCGACATGACGAGGCCGCATGCCCAATTGTCGATAGTGGCATGAGCGAACACGGCCTATGCTGGAGAGTCGCACTCGGCAGTAAGTGCAGAGACCCTGATCTAAAGGCCCTTGAGACAAGTCTGTTCTCCGACTATGACATATCGAGCATGCTGATTGGGAGGGAGCTGTTCTTCGAGCGCGGGAGGTACAGACTGGACATTGAGTTTGATGAAGATCCCACTTCACGAGAGGGCAGGGTCTTCAAAGAGAGCAAGCGTATTGCAAGAGCGCTTGGAGAGAAGCCTGTCCCACCGGGGAGCTTTCAGTTCCTTGACTCCGAACAGCTCGTCTTCACGCTTACAAGGGGAAGAGGTAGCGTGGGTATCGTGGCACGTTCAGACATCACTGGAGAAGTCGTAAGTCGAGGGACCCTCATACGACCTAAAGGGAAGTGGGATGTTCAAGAAGAACTTCAAGGGTTCACGGAGAGAACTGAGACCTTCATCCGCTCGTATTTCGGGGAGGATGCAGCCCCTGAGAAACGAGTATACGACTACAACGAGATGTTGGATGAGATGAGGGAGTGTCTACACGACTTGAAGAAGAAGCGCTAGACGTAGTGTCTACTCAAGATACTGACAACTGCAAAAATGAAATGGGTGCTCAACAGCGGGAGGGAGGGTAAGTCCCTCGATGGCAACCATGTGATTGCACAGCCCCGTCGAAGGCCCGTACCTCCCCTGCAACTCCGAAGAGCTGCAAGGACAAGCTGCTCTACCTCTAAGAAGTAGAGAATCTTAGGAGGTGATTGATGGAAGACGAGATGACTCTCATCCTCTTCCATCCGCAGCTTCCGCTACGGATACCTTGTTAATCGCCACGTCAGGAAGTCTGACGTCGTTACGACTTCTCCCTACTTGCGAACCCAAGATTCGTCACCACCCAATGGATAGTGCCTCACCCCAGACCCGCTCGCATGGAGCGACGGGCGGTGTGTGCAAGAAGCAGGGACGTATTCTCCGCGCAGTAGTGATACGCGGATACTAGGGATTCCAGGTTCACGCGGGTGAGTTCCAACCCGCGATCCCGACTACGACAGGCTTTCGCGATTGACTTCACCTCTCGGTGTTGTGACGCATTGTACCTGCCATTGTAGCACGCGTGTGGCCCCGCCCATATCGCGGCATACTGACCTACCGTGGCCCCCACCTTCCTCCGCCTTCTCGACGGCGGTCCCCCTAGTGTGCCCCGACAGAGCCGAAGCTCCCGGCTGGCAACTAGGTGGCAGGGATCTCATTCGTTGCAGCACTTAAGCTGATACCTCACGGCACGAATTTACGATGGCCATGCACCAGCTCTCAGCTCGTCGGACAAGATCATCAGTCTGGTCCTCATTCGGCTGTCTGGGCGGGTAAGATTTCCGGCGTTGAGTCCAATTAAACCGCAAGCTCCACCCCTTGTGGTGCTCCCCCGCCAATTCCTTTAAGTTTCCTGATGCAAATCGAAGAGATTTGCGAATTCAGTCTTGCGACCGTACTTCCCAAGCGGCCCGTTTATCGTTTTCACTACAGCACTGCAGTGGCTCGTGGCCAATGCAACACTTAACGGGCATCGTTTACGCCCAGGACTACTCGGGTATCTAATCCGATTTGCTCCCCTGGGTTTCGTCCCTCACCGTCGGGCACGTTCTCGACGACCGCCTTCGCCACTGGTGGTCCTCCGTAGATCATTAGATTTCACCCTTACCTACGGAATACCGTCGCCGTCTCCCGTCCCCAAGTAAGGCGGTATTCCTACGAGGCCGATCGTTAAGCGACCGGATTTAAGCAGGAACCTACCAAACAGGCTACGAACGCTTTAAGCTCAATAATCATGGACACCACTCGAAGAGCTGGTTTTACCGCGGCGGCTGGCACCAGCCTTGCCCTCTCCTTTCTAACGAACCTCCTTACGGTATCGTCACAGATGGAATTATCTCCCATCACTCGGCTTGGCCCACTCACGCTTTCGCGCATTGGTGAGGTTTCGTAACTGCTGCACCCCGTGGGGCTAGGCACCTTGTTTCAGTTGCCTTCTCCGGGCCACGACTTACATCGCCCGTTCGGGTCATAACCTAAGTGGGCCGTTACCCCACTTACAAGTATGATCCGGTACCGGCCAATCCTGTAGCGGAAAACCCAACATACCTAGGGCCACCCTTTGAGAGCAATATCATTTCCAGAACAATGCTCCTATTGCAGATTACCGCCAGTTTCCCGGCGTTGTCTGCATCTACAGGGTACGTTACCGATACTACTGAGCCGTTCGCCACGGACACGGATGCGTGCCCGTTCGACTTGCATGTCTTAACCCCAAGCCGATAGCAGTGTCCTCTAGCAGGATCAACTAGAGTTGATCTCCATTGTACATGTTTGGCAAGGTAAGACCGGAGTAGTTGTCGGTCTCCATGTACAACCTTTAGCACACTAAACTTAACGCTTGAATGAAGTACAGGCTTAAACGGGAATCGAAGGGATATTCTTACCCATTAACACCTGCACACTGTTGAGCATATCTTAGACCTGAGGGGACTCTGACACACATGCGTCAGTCTATCTCACGTCCGCATCATGTATTCGCACGTGGAAGCCATAACTGTCATCGCAGGGCTATCGCCGAGGCTCTAGTATAGCACCGTATAGTGCGAAGCAAATCCTCCCTCTGTAAAACTCATTTAAAGCTTCCGAAGAGGATACGATATACTTAGTCATTCTTTTAGCTAATAAGGACTTCTACAGGTACCAAACGTGCATGTTTCATGGACCTGTCTATTGTCGCCCAGATGGAACAAGGATGTCTCTTCTCACGTCCTTGAGACTGTCACAACCTGTCATAATCATGGCCCCGCGTAGATTACCCTTCACGTAGTTGTAGTACATACTCACAGCCTCAGCGCCTCCTGCCAGTGACATTCTGAGTAGAGGTCGGCCAATGAGTGCTACGTCGGCGCCTAGAGCCAGAATCTTCAACACATCATATCCCGTTCTTACAGCACCATCAGCCATAATCGTGACTTTTCCCTTCACAGCATCCGCAATCCCTGGAAGAACTTCCGCTACTCCTTGACCACAGTCGAGTACTCTGCCCCCATGATTTGAAACATATGCTCCAGCTGCTCCAGAATCAACTACCGCAAGAGCATCCTCGACCGTCATTATCCCCTTGAAGAAGACAGGCTTATCAGTGCAGTCAACCAGTTCTTCCAGTTCCCTCTCACTCTTTCTGTAGACAGGTTTCCCTCTGGCGGCCCAGATAGTCGACCCACACCCATCAAGGTCCACTCCTATTGCTGGAGCATCGCATTCCTCGGCAAGCCTGAACAACTCGAAAAGTCGTTCCTGTGATTGGGGTTTAAACACTGCTATTCCCCAGCCCTTGTTCTCTCGTACCATGTCAATCCCAAGATGGTCCACGACCGCAGCGGTGTTACCTACAAGCCCCAACGTGCCAGACGTCTGAGCGCCCCGAAGAAGGCCTCTATAGAAGTCTTCCTCAGGGATTACATCGTTCATGCTGGCTTTCACACCGGAAATGCTGCAGCCCATGACAGGTGCAACAATCGACCTTCCAAAGATCTCGGTTTCCATCTCCGGTTCGTGATGCGCCTTAACAAGCTTTGTCCTGAACCTGTAGCCCTGAAGCGCCTGATAGTTAGCATTGAAAGTGTTTCCCTGACCGGCACCTCCAACTCCGATAGGCCTACCAAACTTCTGACCTATACATCTCCTATCTCTGCTCCCGTCGCAGATGTTGTATGCACCGCAGAGGCCTCTAAGCATCTCGCGTGCAACTGAACGGTAGTAATCGATGTCCTTTGTTTCTGACTTGGATAATCTCTCTCCCTTGGATGCCCCCGCTTTGTTAGACTTTTCGTCAGAAACCTCTTGGAGATACTCGCGCGGCTTGCCACAGGATGGGCACCTCCAGCCTGCGGGTATAGATGCAATCTTGGTGCCTGGGGCCAGACCCGTTCCCTGGTCCCCCTTATCAACGTCGTAGACATAGGCATTGCAGGAAGTACAGATGTATCTCATTCGAAGACCCCTGATTTGATTTCAGTGATAATGGCTTCCATACCTGTACTACTAAACATTGCCACTCAGGAAAGAACTTATCCCTGGGCACTTGTGTTCAGCGCTGCAGGCTCCCTACTGTAGAAACCGTTATCCACTGACCCAAGGACTGCTCTGTTTCCTGCGGCAGCCTTGTATTCGTGGCAGCCTGACAAGAACAAGAATCCCAACAGGAACTTGGGCAGATAGGAATGCTCATTTGTAGTACGGCTTCCAAAATACTATCAACTAGAGGCATTCTCTGATGACAGATTTTCATGAATATCTTGACTCTTTGATACGAGGCGATTTCGTTGAACATAAGAGCCTATTTGCCGGAAACCGTGAGCCATTCACCTTTCCTACTGCAAGACCACAATGGGCACCACCTCGCCACTACAATATTGACCTGCTCGTCATTGACTGGAATGTTGATATAGCAAACGAGAGGGTCGATGCAGTCTCGAAGCTCAAAATTACATCTATTGTGCCTGAGCTGTCAGTAGTGCATCTCCATGCCCTGGACCTCAACATCTCTGGAGTGAGCGACACGACTGGGGAGCCACTTGACTTTGAGATGGACCCTGACAATGAGAGTATGCTCGTATATCTCTCCAAGAAACTCCCTGAAGGAAGCAGTGAGGAACTCACATTCACTTATACTATTGAAAAGCCGAGGGTGGGTCTATGGTTTACCAATCCATGTCCTGAGTTTCCGAATATTGAGAGTTCATTCTGGACTCAGATGCAGGATGACTGCGCGCGATCATGTGTGCCTGTCTATGACAATCCAAGTCATAAGTTCCCCACTGAAGCTATCATAACAGTTCCCGAAGGATACTTCGCGATGAGCAACGGGCTTTTGAAAGAGAGGAAGAAGAATGATGACGGCACAGAAACCTTCCACTGGGTACAGGAGCTACCTATTCCCGCCTATCTAATCACGATAGCAGCCTCGGAGTACACAGAATACAAGGAGGACCTGAATGGGCTTGAAGTAAGCTACTACGTGCACAAGAGATGGGACAAAGAAACAGTCTACCGCTCCTTCGGGAAGACACCTGAGATGATCAGGTTCTTCGAGGGAAAGCTTGGCGTGAAATTCCCTTGGGCAAAATACTCGCAGATTACTGCAGCTAACTTTGTCGTCGGGGGGATGGAGAATGTAAGTGCGACAACACAGACAGACGTGACGCTCCACGAAGAGAAAGTTGACAAGGACTATCAGTCTGACTGGCTTGTTGCACATGAACTTGCACATACTTGGGGTGGTGACCTAGTGACCTGCCGTACGTGGAGCCATGGCTGGCTCAATGAGGGGTGGGCCACACAGATGCAAAACGAATGGAAGCGCCACGATCTAGGCTATGATGAATACCTCTATGACCAGTATGGGAAACAGACCTCATATTTTGATGAAGACAAGAACCGGTATAGGAGACCCATTGTGTATAACGAGTGGGAGAGAGGAACGGATATGTTTGATAGGCACCTATACCCCGGTGGGGCTTGGCGCTACTACATGCTCAAGCGCCTTATCGGAGAGGAACGATGGTGGAAAATCCTCGGAACGTGGCTGACAAGATATGCCTGCAAGTCTGTCTATACACACGACTTAGAAGCTCTTATCAGCGAAATCACTGGTGAGGACTACGGATTGTTCTTCGAGCAGTGGCTCTATAAAGCAGGCTACCCCGAGTGCAAGATTACTTGCTCTTACAAAGAGAAGATAGGACACACACTGGTCAAGACCGAACAGACTCAGAAACATGATGATGGCATGACACCTGAGGTATTCAAGTTCCCCCTTACAATCGAAGTTGTGGATGACGAGGGGCAACGGACCAGATTTACGGCACAGGTAGATGAACGAATCCACACCTTCTACATTCCAACTGGGAAGAAGCCGAAGCAGATTCTGGTGGACCCTGACTACGCTGTCCTGATGGACTGGGATATCACAAAGCCAGAGCCCATGTGGATAGAACAGATCCATCACGGGAAGAATGTAATTCAGAGAATAAAGGCGGCTCAGGCGCTTGGAAAGAAGCCGAATCCCAAGTCCCTTGAAGCATTGGGAAAGGCCCTAGTCGAGGACCCGTTCTGGGGAGTGCAAGCAGAGGTTGCCAAGGTTCTCGGAGAGATCAGGTCCCAGTCAGCACTTGACCAGCTACTGAAGGGATGTAGTCTGGCAGATAGTAGGGCGAGAACTGGTGTAGCAAGCGCCCTAGGCAAATTCTATCAAGATAACAGAGCACTTGATGCACTTGAAAGACTTCTGAAGGATGAGGACTCCTATTTCGTGGTAGCTGCTGCTGCAGCCTCAATTGGAGAAACTAAGCATGAAAAGGCATTTGAACTGCTAGAAGCCGGCCTTAGGACAGCTCCTGCTAGCTGGTCCGAGGTTGTTAGGAGAGGATACATCAGCGGCCTGAGAGAAACTGGAGATATGAAAGCTATACCAATTCTAACGGAGCATATCAAACTAGGACACGACGACTACCTCCGGAGAACGACACCTGCCCATTTGGCTGCCATTGGAAAGGACCATAAGAAGGAGCACCCGGAAATCAAGGACATCATTGAGGGGCTGTTTCATGACAAATCCTACAGGGTTCGGACAGCGGC
>CAYPUO010000014.1:0-14500 GCA_964413775.1 uncultured archaeon | reverse complement strand
TCCTGTTGAAGACCTCCGTGAGATATGGCAATACTGAAACACGACGGACAAAGCGAGAAGAGGGAGAGAAGGGCTACCTGAATACCCTCTGGGACTATGCGGGAAGTAGGATACGCACGGTCGTCAAGTCAAGATATCTCTTTTCAAGGCCAGTCCACATTACACTAACCACTGGAAAGACATCACTGGGCTATCCTGGAACAGAGAAGTCCCCTATGTATCCGGTCAGACACAATCACTTACCAGAGCTTGATTTTGGTGACATGATTCGGAGTCCTCTCATGGAGCTAGTTCGACAGTGTCTGAAATATGGAGTCCCCATTAGACAAGCAAAGAAATACATCGACAACTTACTCCTTCGGCTCATTCCCTTCTTGGACTATGTCTATACCGAGAGGAGGTCGGGGAGAGGAAATTACGTCCGTGATGGACTGGCTGAGCTCAGAGCAGTAGTTGACTTGATAGAGAGGGACTATGGGACCAGAAATGGACAACGCCCATCAATCACAGCTGAGATACAAGAGTCAGTTCCCTTTGAAGAGGTTATGGACGAGGGTGTTTCTTACTTTGATTCCGAGAAATCATCAATGACCCGACAGGCAGAGGAAGATGAGTCAATTAGCGAAACTGACATTCTCAAGGCTGCAATCACTACTGCAACGAAGGGAGGTGCAGAGGTTGGTGAGCTTGCCAAGATAGCTCAGGGACTGGTAGCTAATGGCATCCTCACTGATGACGACTCCCTAGAACTCCTCAGACAGGCGAGGGAACAGAGCAGACGGATAGGGGTTCGGCTGCACAGATTCGTTGAGAAGAACTTCCAGAGCCCGTTCTCACTCAGTGGGATCATCTTTCATGGAACGGAGATGGCTTATGACGAATCCGGACTCATACTCTTCTCAGAGGTCTCAGTAGACGGAAGAAGAGGGCGAATCGACTTCGTATTAGCTCACGCAAAGCAGCTACCTAGAGTTGATCAAGCTCCTTCAAAAATCATTTGTGAACCTGTCTTCATTGCGGACCTCAAGACCAAGAGCGCATTTGACTTTGACATATACGGGACAGAGTCTCGTTCTGAGTCTGCCGATAATCTAGTGAGTGAGTTCGTGCTAGGGAGAAGAGCCCTTACTGATCAAGAGTGGGGGATGGTCCTGGCAAACACTCCACGCGAATATGAGAGGGAGCAGGTCAAAGCATATGAGACTGCCATCACAACAGACTATGAGAATGTGATGTGGAGAGACCCTGACCGTCAGGAGAGACTTTCCAAGGCTGTGATAGTTGTTGACGCCTTTGAGAAATGGAGAGATATCGGTGAGGCAGTCCTTCCTCTGGTCCTAAGGGCATACAATGGGTGTCTTGATGGAACTCTATCTGAGGGCGATTTCCTCCTCCCATCAAGTGAAGAATCCCTGAAGATCGCTATGAAGATGTTCTCTGTTGTCAGACCTACAACAGACACTGTCCCTCTGAACACACCACCGTCATTGCAACCGTTCAGTCGGCGAGTGCAAGATGAGAGAGAGCTCACACTGTATCTCACCATTCCTGGGAGTAGTCCTCCAGCTGAATCGGCAGGAATCATTGCAGAACGTTGGCATGGACTACAGTACATCTTTGACCTAGCTCATGGTTCACAAGATGATGTATTCTGGCTTGATCTCACAGGAGAGTACATAGACCCGATTCTTCGGAGAGAACAATTCAGACTAAAGTACCAGACTGATATCATCAAGCAATTCTTCAAACAACGACTTCGGGTAGAAGACTTCTCATCCGCTATCAGAGACTGTATCTACGAAGGACAAGCGATCAGTACCCTACAAGACTTAATCCATGGGCTATTCAAAGGCTCCCATAGCCCGATCATCATGGTCACAGGATGGGAGAACCTTCGGAGGAGTACACCGGACTCTATGAGACGTTTTCTTGATGAGATTGCTAGCGCCATCATAGATAGTCTTCCGAACAGGTGTAGCATCATATGGTTCGCACGACCCGTCCCGCTCGCTCAGAACAATACGACCTACGCAAGCAGATGTGTTGCTCCTTTCTATTCTGACACAATCTGGGAAGACTTCGTGGATACGATCGTATGGAATGTGGTGATGCCACCGAACCGGACTGGTGCAAGATATCCAACTAATGACCATGAACGAGGGATATTCGTTGAGCACCCTGGAGAAGACCCTGCGAGGAGAGTAACCGAGATCGAACCCCTGAGAGACTGGGGGAAGGACTTTCGTTCAGGTGGACTGAAGAGACAGGAGGCCTTTCACAAGGGGAGTAGTCAGCATATCCGTCAAAACATCACATTGGCTGACAAGCAACTTGACAAGTGCATGGCACTCATACCTCACCTCCTTGGAAATGACCGGTACAGTCCAAGACCTAAGACTAATGATATACTGCACTTTGACCGGGTCCCTTCGACCGCCATTCCACCAAAGGACCTGCAGCCGATGCTCTCATTCAGACCAACCCAGATCTATGCACTCGATGAGTCTCAAGAGTTCTATGACGAGGATGCCCCCAAGACCGATGTTGACGGGAGAGTCAAAGTCCTACGGTCAATCAAGGAGATCAATAGGACAAGAGAATATAGGCCAATGGACCTTGATGTCCCTTCTCCTAAACGGAGCACACAGCCACCTTCGGAATACTACCTACAGCCAGGGGATGTGGATGAGTACACAATAGCACTCGAAGAGATACTGAGTCTCAAGGACTCGATTAGATTCCTGACTCGTAACAGGTCTGTGGGCCTACTGCCGCTCCTTAGAGAATTGTGGAAGATAATTGGAGATGTGAATAAGGACTCAAATGGTCTACACACAGAGGCTCTGATGACCAGGCTTCGACTAGTGCTCTCGACTCTAAGGAAAGACCGACTGAGCAAGGCGACATGGGACCGGATGTACAGGATGCGTTCCTCTATTCCTCGAGAGCTGACAAGGGCCCAAGTGGAACATATCGCCTCGCTTCAGAAGAGAAATCCCGACATTCTTCTTCTGATAGGAAACCATCTCTTCCTCATCATTCTAGCAGCCCTCGATCGATGCGATGGCATTCCCTATACGAAGACCCTTCATTCTCTGTGGGACTATGTCCGCCCATGGCACTTGAGAGGCCTAGGATTCAACACAAGATATCCCGAGAGCCATAACAGGGGGAGGTCAGTGCTTGATAGGTACAGGCTCTTTAAACGGCTCGGGCAACGTATCACGGACCAACAGGAGGTACTCGGTCGACAATCGTCTCTAACAGACATCAAGTTTGGGCAATTGATCCCTCTATCGGATCCAGCCCCGGATGGGTCATCCTATTTCTGGCTGCTATTCCAACACAGACCAGGACTCTTTGACATGAATGCTGCACTCCTGAAGTCCAGATGGGTTGACCTACGAATTGAACCGATCAGAGCTCTCAGAGAGATGGTAGCAGACAAGGCCTTCTGGAGTGAGAGTGACCTGGTTTCCTTAAGCAGGTCTGCCAAGCTCGATGAAGGGCTCCACAGACTGCCAGTGATGATTGCCAACCACCAGGGACAACAAGTGCTCTGGGTTGGAAATGAGGACATTCGGAGATGGATCCCTATTGGGCAAGTCGACTATTCCACGCGGAGATATGAGGACGTCACCCTTGTGCGAACTCTCACCCTTACAGCAGACCCTCACCTGACTGCATTTGAATATGATGATGTGCGGAATCCCATCTATCAACCCAGGGATATGGTAGAGAAGGCTCTCTTCATTATTCACACCGCGCTAGGAGGATGTATTCCTGCGAGATGCAAGGTGTCCATAGATGAAGGAGAGGAGATGTATCGAGTACGCTTCACGGACCAAAAGAAGAAGTCCAAGATGGGAGCTCTTCTCATCAACAGGACTCAGGACCTTCTGGAGGTCCTCAGACGCCCAGACAATGACTGCGAACCAGTTATTGTAGAGGGAAAGAGGTTGATCTGGAACAGGTTCAACGACATCTCATATGAAGAGGACGTAGCAATTGTCAGACCCTGGGTCTCCAGACATGATCCATTCCCAGGGATGGCACTGAGACTTCCCCCTAGTGCAAGGGACCTATTGGATGCACGTAAGGAGTTCGATATCACACTAGAGCTGTACCATGACCCTTGGACCTGTCCTATGCGGGACCTATCACTAGACAGGATCAAGAAGAGTGAGGAATCAGCCAAGAAACTAGGTCCCCTCTACAGTCAGAAGTATGATAGACCATGGGGAGAACCCGAACAGATTGGTGATGAGCCAGGAGTTGGACATGGTTCCTGTTGGAGGGTTCTTGTCAAGACGTTTCAGCCCCTCATTCCTGAACTACAAGAACTCCAGAAAGCCAGACTCACTGATGCTCAGGCCATGTCCCTCCTCAGATCGCAGGAAATAGTCTATCAGTCAGAAGAAAATGAGGAGTGGACTACACATACATTCAACACTGAGGCCAGAGGGAGTTCTGTCAGAGAGATATGTGAGTCATGGCGTCTGCGCACTTTGATAAATGAGGCAACTGGAAGGACACTAGAGCCAAGCTGGTATGGAGTGTCACTTCAAGCACCTGGCCGATGGACTCCATTCTTTACACTCAGTCCTGACAGTGTACTGATAGGCCTGAGGGAGAGAGATACTGGGAGGAGCGAAGAACTTGCACTACCTGAGAGCAACGTTGCCCTTCGACCCGCCTCTGAAGTGAGAAGCCTTCTTGAAGAGGGGATGAAGGAACTCATGGAGAAGTGCGGGATAGTTGCAGATAGGCGGCTGAGCAGTGCGATCCGGACGGAGATTGAAGATAACCTTGGGGTCTATCAGGTCGAGGAGAATGGTGCAGGGGTCACGCTTGACTCGGTGCAAATTGAATCGGACGCAGCTGGAGGGAGAGTCATCTATGTCATACTCCTCTCGAAGGGAGAGTATGTCGAGGTGCCAGTGACAGGACATCTCCATGATTATCGGGAGTGGAGGATTGATAGAGATGAATTTGTGGACGGAGTCGAATCGGCGTTGGACGAGTTTGCCCTCAGTGAGGAGGAGAGGGAGCACGCAGTAAAGGAGTGTATGAGATTAATGAGAAGAGAGGGACTGCTCAAGAGATGACTGATGAGATGTAGCAACCGAATTGACTAGAAACTCTTCACTAGGAAGAATCTCACAACTAACTCACATCTGTACCGTCGATTTGTTTAGAAGAGTGTGAGATTTCGAGTTATCCTGAACCTCAAGAGAGCCGCGATTCCTCCTATGCTTTGTAGTTGGTCTCCTGCCGGATGCTCAGTAGACACGATGTGGAACTTCCCTCTCGTGTTTTCTGTATCGCGGACAAGTCTGTCAGTCCAGTGACGCTGCTTATCATCGCCCTCCCTGAGCCGCTTATCAGTAATCAATAGATGTTCAACAGCACCATAATGAACCGCGCTCTCTACCTCACGTGGTCCGTATGCAGCAAGACCGTCGTCCTTAGCAATATGTTCGATAATGCTCTCGACAAGCTGAGTTTCTTCCTCAAGCCTGATTCCTTCGACAGCACTTGAGATCACTCCGCGGAAAAGAATCTCCTTTGCCCCTGGAACTCCGATGGAGTTTATGCTCTCAGCAATCACTGATGGCATGTCCTTGATACCTGCGCTGAGGAGATAGTCCTTATAATGGTCCTTCACGAATCCGGGTCCGGCAATAATGATTATGCCAATCTCATTCTGCTCCAGCTGGGACCGAACAGCCGTCGTAACGTCGACAAAGAAGTCCCGCATTGTAGCATCATATGACTTCTGGTCTCCGTGCTTTCGGGATATACTCGTATGAATCCTGACAGCCTCCTTTACCCCGAAGTCAGCAGCCAAGAAGAGCTCAGCAACTCCATCCTCGATGGTCACAAGTAGCGCAATGGGGCTCTTGCCAGCCTTCTCAGCCTCTTTGAGTCGGTCTAGAAGATACTTTGGCCAAGTATCTTTGATAATGGTCAGGGTATCACCAGTTTCGATATTGATTGTATGGTAGGACCCAATGCTCACATAGTCCGAAGGACCCTCAATGATAGTCCCCTTAATCCGTATCCTGTTAGAAAAGGAGTGGAAGGCCACATCATCAACCTTCAACCTGAGGGTCATTGGCTTTCTGACACTCTCATGCTTACGACTGTCCTCATCACCTATGCGCACCCGTCTGGTTGTCCTAGAGATGACTAGGTCCCCTACACTGACCACATTGTAGAGTGTCCAGAGGTCATCTAGAAATTCAATCTTGAGTGCAACTTTTCCTTCCTTGAGGATACGTTTTAGGACCTTCAACCTGTCACCAAATCCTAGTCATACGAGCCTAGAAGAAATAGTCTCCGTAGGTCTTCGAAATCTCATTTCTTCCTTCCTGCATGTAGTGGAAGCTCTCTTGGGACTCGATATCTTGGCTTAGGACTCCAGCCCGCTCTACATGCTCCGGAAGGACAATATCACTGCTCTCTTGGACTGCGATGTCACCCGCGATGCGTATGACCCCACCAAGTTCTCTAAGGCGGAGAGTCAGCGCATCCCGCTGGCCATCAAGAGTGTGTGCCATCTCTTCAGCAATAGTCAGAATCGATAGTACTGCCTTTGACCCAAAATGAGGTATTCTCCCGTCATCAGAAACTGTCTGTGCGATGAACCTGATGATCTTGTCGATTGACGCCTCGGACTTATCCATCCACGATCGTAGCATAATCTCGTAGCCATAGCCCCTTATCCGGGACCTAAGCGGTGGGAGAATCTTCGGCAGGTCTTCAATGTTACACGCGGCAAAGAGCAGAAAGTCACAAGGTACATCGTCTACACGAACAGCAGCCCCTGAGCTCTGAGGGTTATGGGCCGATATTGGGAACTTTCGGTCCTGCATTGCAGTCAGTAGGTGCTTCTGATACTCACCGAGAGCTGCAATCTCATCAATATAGAGGATTCCTTCGTGTGCCTCATGAATAGCACCTGGGACTACTCTCATATGAGCAGCAATCCCAAGGGATTCTGCGCCACCATAAGGGTCATGCTTTACATCACCGAGGAGTTCTACTGGGCTGAATCCGCTTGCCCGAACGAAACGGCTTGAATTACGTGGGACAAGGACTCGCACTGATTCGTCACTCTGTGCTGTATCCAGTCCATCACTCTGATGAAGAGAGTCTTGTTGGATGACCATAATGCTGTCATTGAACGACCTTCGATAGATAACCTGTCTGCCATCCTCAGAAGTATACGAAACAGATGCCAGTGCAGGCCCTGAGATGACATCCAACTCACGCAGCAACCCCACATAGGATGCGGCTTCGCTCCACTCCGATCTCTTCGGGCGTCCGCACTCCCAGCAAGTACTCTCGCTGGGAGCAGAGAATGCCCCACACTTAGGACATCTGTACCCCATCTTTGAGGCTACCTCAAATGGCAGGTCATCAGGATGCACGTAGGAAACGTCAGGTTCCCTTTCCGGGTCTGGTTGGCTCTCTTCATTCCTAGGTATGTACTCCTCGACTAGTGGACGTTCTGTATGTTCGGGGTTCCTTCTGATGCGGGTTTCAGTCCTTGGAGAGGGCAACAAAGAGTATGCAGCCTTGGCCAGCATTGATTTTCCGATACCGGGCACTCCACAGAGAAGGACGTGCCTTCGCTGAGCAACAGCGGACTTGACAAGTTCAACTGCATGGTCCTGTCCTATGATTGCCTCTAGGGAATTCTTTGAAATCGGGACTTCTGCAGTGGTTTCAATCTGGTCTGACAAGTGTGTCAAGTCGCAATGCCTCATCTAGTCTAGATACGTATGAATAGACTGCGAGGAAGAATTGAATGTGAGTAATACACACGAGTATAGTGGCTGATAGGAAAACAAAAAGATGTCTGGAAGTGATAGTCTGAGAAGGCCACCACTCTCCAGACACTGACTCTTCGAAGAATCTACAGACCTAGATCATCAAAGGTTAGGATTTGCATACCATGGGGGCGGCTCTCGATATCCGCAACTGCTGCACCAATTACTAGTGATGTGCTCTTCTTTGCAGCAGTATCGACAAGGCGCTGGGTGACGACCCCGTCAAAGACTATTGTCGCCACTGATTCCTGTTCATCTAGTGTCTTAGCGAGTTCTGCAACACTGCACTCTACCAGTACCTTCTTTTTGCTATCAAAGAGCATTGCCTTGAAAGACTCTCGGATGTCTTTTGCTTTCGTGAGATACACCTTGTCTACATCTGGAGAAGAACGCCTTGAGGGCGATGACCTTGAAGAGCGCCTTGGAAGTGGTTCCTCCTCGTGTTCAGAAACAGTCTTTGCATCTCGCTTTGTACGATGGACGGGCCTCTTTCTTTTCGTACTAGAAAGTCCCTTCCGGTCACTGACAAGTGCAAGTGCTTGGGCGGCTGGTATCCTTGTCTGAAGAGCTTTGGTAATCTCACGTCGTGTGAGTTGCTCAACCTCCTTTCCCTCCGGGGCCCTAGCAATATAGTCGACTCGTGCCACTTGCATGAGCTCTCTGAGAATAAGGTCACCACCACGATCACCATCAAGGAATGCAACTACTTTCTTATCCGTCTGTTTTGTCAGATCTGATATCGACTTGGGGATGTGGGTGCCTTCGACTGCAACAGTGTTTTCAATCCCGCTCTTCATTAGATTGAGTATATCAGCCCGGCCTTCGACAATAATTATCTCACTACCCTCATCGAGAGCCGGCCCTGCAGGCACCTTGTCAGGTCCATACTTACTGATGCTCCGCCGGCTCGCTTTCGACACAGCATCGGTGAGCTCATCAGTGCCGGGTGAAATATCCTCTTCCCACCCTTTCAGGATGCTAATTGCCCTGCTGACGACCTTTCGGCGTTTGGCGCCACGAATATCCTCAAGTTTCTGTAGTGTAACCTTGGCCGTACACGGACCCACCCGATCGACAGTTTCCAACGAAGCAGCTAATATTGCTGTGGCGGTCTTATTCAGTGAGACTGGTATCACAATCTCACCCTTGCTGCTTCCGCCTCCTGACTTGATGGCAATCTGTATTCTCCCGATCCGACCGGTCTTTTGTAGCTCTCGGAGGTCAAGGTCCTCGCCTAACAGCCCCTCTGTCTGTCCGAATAGAGCACCTACCACATCTGGCTTATCAACGACACCATCAATCTCAATCTTCGCTCTGATAACATACTTTGCTGTGCTTGAATCAAAGTCTCCTGTTCCTATTTTTACGCACGTCTCCTATGATTGCCGCGCGTTCTCGTATCATCTACCGGACCATCTTCAGTTACACCTATTCCACTGAAACCAAGCCAGTCTAGTTACTTCGGTCTGCCCGATTCTCTCCTAGTAATGTTGAGCATTGCCCTACTACTGTGATTGATAAGCGTGAAGATATGACATGTGAGTGATAAGAGTCCACTATATTCCTTAACAGCGGTTTCCAAACGGTCCAACTTGTTGATATCAGGAACTCCGCGGCCTGTAATATTGATGAACTTGTAATTTTGATTGCTAAAGTGGGATATACCCACTCTGCCTCAGAGCTGATAGGAATATGACACCTTTTGAACATGTCGTTAGCGTACAAGAATTTCCGATGCTATTGGAAATAACGCTGATATTCCATGCGGAAATGACAATTACAAAACCTGATAAAGAGAGACCCCTTGAATAATGCTGTCTGGCGACATCTACCCGTTCCCGAGGGCACACTGAGCGGTGGCAATGAAGTGTTGCGCAAAGAATGGGTTACATGCCAGACTTGCGCCTGCTGAGTACCAATAAGGCGAATCAAAACGGACTTCCATGATGGGGATGACTATCCTTCAGATGAATGGCAGGCCACCCAAGGTTCGTACATTGGCAGGCAGGTCGATGTCATACAGACCCGACCCGAGACAGCTCAGTTGAGCCGGATGAACATCTGATGCTAGGATGCTGGGAGTTAGCGTGCTGGGACACAGACATCGACCCCTCTCTTATTTCTGTACGCAGTCTATACAACTGCCCGATGTATCAGGCGAATTTAGTCGACTATGAACCGACCTTAAGATTAATACAACTCTCATCAGCTCAGACGATGAGGCGAATGATATGTCACCACAGCCACACCCGGATTTCATGAGAGCTGGCGCAATTGCAGGCCGCGTTCTGAGTGAAGTGATGCAGGAAGTCAAACCTGGGGTCCTAGTAAACAAGATATGTACACTCGCAGAAAAGAAGATTATAGAGTACGGTGCGACAGGTGTGGCATTCCCCTGTAACGTTTCAATCAACGAAGAAGCAGCACATTACACAAGTCCCTATAATGACACGAGAAAACTCCCGAAGAGAGGTCTAGTAAAGATAGACATAGGTGCACATGTGAATGGGCACCTATCAGACACGGCAGTTACTGTTGACCTCGATGGCTCGTTTGAGAAGTACATCGCTGCGGCGAGAGAAGCGCTTGAAGCCGCAATCAACACTGTGAGACCGGATATAAGACTTGGAGAAGTTGGCGCAGCCATAGAACGGACAATCAAGAAACATGGGCTCCGACCGATACACCAGCTATCGGGCCACCAGCTAAAGCCGTGGATACTTCATGCCGGAAAGAATGTCCCTAATGTGCGAATATCAGTAACTCAAAAGATGATTCTTGGCGAAACCTTTGCTGTCGAGCCATTTGCAACGAATGGGAATGGTACGGTCTTTAGTGGACAACATTCATACATCTTCTCAAATAATATGCGAAACAAGAAAAAACTTGATAGACTGACCATGCAGATCAGGAATATCGCGCGACAAAGATTTGGCACTCTCCCATGGGCCTCTCGTTGGCTACACCACATAAAGACCAACGTGGATATTGATGCAGCTATTCGGAACCTTGAACGCGCAGGTGCAATCAGTGGATATCCCTTATTGATAGAGGGAAAGAGGGGAATGGTGTCACAGTTTGAACATAGCATTTTCATTGGAGAGAATGGGGCCATCGTATCAACTCGGCGTCCAGATGAGTAAGGCCGCATGCATGGAATCTGTTAAGAAGTAGATTGTGGGTTGAGAGATGGTGTTATGATGACAGATGGCCCACATCCCTCACAAGTAAAAGCGGGTAAGATTGCTGCAAGGATAATGGAGGAGATATCAAAGGAGATCAATTCAAGGAGAAAGGTCATCACAATCTGTAGCATGGTGGAGAAGAAGATAATTGAATATGGAGCAAGGCCAGCATTCCCATGCAACGTTTCTATAAACAATATTGCAGCTCACTATACTTCTCCAATCAAAGACTCAAGTATTATCCCTGACTTCGGGCTCGTGAAAGTAGATATCGGCGTGCATATTGATGGACACATCGTCGATATGGCAAAGACCTTCGATGTAGATGGGACACTGGAAGGCTTTGTTGCTGCGACTGACGATGCACTGAATGAAGCGATCTCTCTGTTGAGACCTGGCACGAAACTTGGAAGCATTGGCAAGAAGATTGAGAGTGTGATTAATGCGTATGGCCTGAAACCGATTCGCAACCTTACTGGTCATAACATAAGGCAGTGGAAACTGCATGCAGGGAAACGGGTCCCAAATGTGAGCGCGAGAGTATCGGACGTGGTAGAGGAGGGAGATGTCTATGCGATTGAGCCTTTTGCCACAAATGGTGCAGGACTAGTCATCGATACCGACTTGCTGTATATCTTCGCCAATACGGGACGAAATGAGCCTCTAGAGGGGACAGCTGAACAACTGAGGTCCCACTTGTATAAGAAATACGGTCCTCTGCCATTTGCCTCTCGCTGGATAGGGACAAAGTCAAAAAACATCAATCTCTTAGGCGAACTCAAGATTCTGATAAAAAGAAATGCAATTCGGGGATATCCTGTGCAGGTGACCAAGAAAGGAAGACTTGTGAGTCAGTCAGAACACACCGTATATGTGTCTAAAGATGGCCCACTGGTCCTCACAAGGAATGACTAAATCTTGATCTTGTCGGATTCCTTGTCTTCTCTAACGACATAAACGCCCTCAATGGTCATTTCGCTTCTGCACTTCGGACACTTTGCCTCGATTGGCTTGAGGACGTAGTCGCCTGATTGGAACTCACGTATCTCCTTGAAGTCGCAACTTGTATTATCACAATGAATCTCAGTTACCGTAGGTGGAGGTGGCTCGTGTTCAGCAGGTTTCTTACCGCCCTGGAGTAGGCTAAGACCCACAGAGGCAATCATGATACCTATAAAGAACATGATTAAGTCACCATTTCCGAATATCACAACTGCACCTCCAGCAATGGTCAGGACCACTCCAATAAGCTTTGAAATTATACCCATCTCTGCACACCTCACAGGCCAATTCCGATTGTGTTACCAATTCCAGCTAAAATGACCTTGTCGCCCGGCTTGGTACGCTTTCGTATTGACTCTTTGATTCGCTCTATCACTTCTGGGACAGCATCAAGGATGCGTTTCTCCATGACACTGACTGCAGCTGCTTCGTTCTCTTTGACCACGATAGCCTCGATTGAGATATCGTTCTTGGTTGCAGCCTCTTCAATGGCATGCTTCTCAGGACCAGGATCACCAATTGCAGCACCAGTTCCCTCAGATACTCGTCCCATGTCTTCGCCTTCGAGCTTGAGAGCTGCATCAATTGTGATTATCCGTGTGATTTCACCATTATGCTCCTCTACAAGCTTCTGTACACCAAATCCAGGCTTGCCCACTGTACCACCGGGGCCAGTTGCACGCATGACATAGACCGTACGACCTTCTACTTCGACTGGATAGTATCCCACCTCTCTGGATACCTCATGGACATAGCTCTGCTGAGTACCACCATACTCTCTTGCAAACTTGGTGACTATAAGTGGACCTATGCCATCGCCTATCGGTTTGCCCTCATCAAATGCGTCCTGTGCGTCATAGTAGGCCTTTGCAAGCTCCATTATCTCAGGCAGTTGCATCTGCACCTGCATAATGACTAGCTGGCTGTTAGTCCTCTTTCCGAGAATAAAGAAGTGACGCACAATTCTGAATATCAGACCGAGAACCTGAGTCACTTCAAGAGTGTTCTCAAGAGTCTGCCGTTCTGATATTGATGCACCGGGTGCTAGGTCCGCAACGAATTCTTGGAACCTGTCCCTTCGTTCGTCAAGTAGATGGTCCAGACGCTGCAGGACACCTGCAGGATCAAGGTCAACCGGCATTATGGTGAAATAGTCGAACCAGCGGTCTAGCTCACCAGCGACTTCGGTCTCATCTCTACCAAATCTCTTGAATGTGTTGATTGCATTCTGGCGTGACTCATCAGACATTCGCTTGAGTTCTACCAAGCTTGCTTGAATCTGCTTTAGCCATTGCCATATCTGTATCTTTGCACCGTAGAGATACATGACTATGATAAATACAAAGAATCCTACATTGAAGAGCATGCCGAGGGTGTCGTTAGTGCCTAGAAGCTGCATATGAATCACGGCTTTCCGTGCAGGAATTGCTTTAATCGTTTCTATCTGGTCATACCACTCCAATAATTGGACAAATCTCGGCAATCTGGAGCCATGCAGCACAGATTCGTCTTGGCAATTTCATTCGGTGGAATCATCTGGACCCCACACCAAGTAGGCGGGTCATTGAAGAGGAGAATGAAATGTGGGAAACGCGCAAGTGGCCTCCAGACAGCGATTGAAGGCGAAAGGTTCATATCAGCGCCCTCAATTGCGTTTCTACTGGTCTTCCATAGACCATCACCGGGGACGTGGCCTAGTCCGCATCTAGGGATTGCCTAGAGCCTGGAACGGTATGGCGACGGGCTCCAGATCTAGGTCCACTTCGGGCCTGAAGTGAGCGGGTCAACAATAGACGTCGCCTAGGCGAAACTCGTAGAACGCGGGGATAACCCCGTTCGGGGAACGACCGGGAGTTCAAAAAGCGATGTGCGTTTCCACCTCGCTTGGATTTCTCCCCGTCCCCACCAATTTCTCATCTTATCGATAGTAGACAATGGATGTTGTCACCAAGCTGAAAGAAGTTGCTGGCAACGTAACTATATTTTAGGTAAGAGTGAGAGATAATAGCACATAAAATAAGGTCGAGATGGTAATGGACAGAGCCGCACAGGTCATGGTCGTAGCAATGGTACTCCTTTTTGCACCACAGCTGTTTGCGCAACCAGCCGCAGCACAGGAACCGGGCGGTGCACCGCAACGCCTGCTCCTTGAGGCCGACTCCTTCACCTATCGTGCGTCGTTCCAGCTGGCTGATGGGACTGAGGCCTTCCTCATCCGCAGCTCGTACAAGGTGAACTACTTGTTTCAGAACCACCAGCCCGCTATCAGCAGCCACTACATGTCAGTGACTGTTGGGTTCTACTATGGAAAGACTGCACTGGGGCGCTCGTTGATACGCAACATCGGCTATACTGAGATTGCATTCTATCCAAAGTGGATAGACACTGCTGGCTACCCACATGACTGGTTCCTGAAAACACCTGTCTTCTCAGTTGTGGGGCCCGTATCGGATGGCAGGCTGGTGAGTGGATACC
>CAYPUO010000013.1:0-14506 GCA_964413775.1 uncultured archaeon | reverse complement strand
GAGCTGGGGATTGCGGAGCGGACTGTTATGGTCCAGGGCGGCAACTATGAGCTCGTTATGACTCGGTGGCCAAAGGAGAACGTACCGGTTGATTACGAGTTCTACAAGCAGATCGGGCTCGAAAGGAAATGGATGAACTATGAGTGCTGGGCATGGTCGCAGGAAGAACTTGACGAGACCCTGAACGGTATAGACCAGATCTACAAGGACTATGAGATCAAAGAGAAGAGGACTCTTCCAAAGCAGGACTTGCACCCGAAGCAGATTGCATCTCGACTCAAGAAGCCAAACAAGATTGCTATCCCCTACTCGCTCTGGCAAGCTGGCTTCTTGTTCATTACCTGGTATTGTCCTTGGCTAGAGTCCAGTGCGATGATGGATGAGTACTGTGCAGCAATGGAGAACTACGACTTCCCACCTACGATGTGGGTCGCATCCATTGACCATGCACGCCAGGCAATTGTCATGCCTATCCTCTGCTTTGACAGCACGGAGCCTGGAATCTTCGAGAAGATCAGGGAGTTCAACCTTGAGACCACGAAGAGCTTCCTGAAGAAGGGCTGGATCAACTACCGACCCGACCCATTCGTCCATGCACCGCAGACTTTCAGTCAGACCAAGGAGTACTACAAGATGCTGGTTAAATTCCGCAAGGTCCTTGACCCCAACTTGATACTGCATCCAGGTCGTCTCGCCATTCCATGGGAGAGCGTTACGGACCTTCCGAACCCACTCAACGAGTAACCTTAGCGGGTGATGAAGTTACGAATCGTAATATTAAATACAACGAGATTACAAGGAGGAACTGATTTACATGACTAGTCTTGAAGACCTGCGTCGGATTAACGCGCGCTGTATACACTGTCGTGCCTGCCAGTATGCCTACTCTGGAGAGCCCGATCGAGAGGGTGAGAATGAGGAGTACACAGGCATGCTGCAGGGATGCCCCGCTGGGATCTACTTTGGCTGGGAAGGATACTTCAACTCAGGCAAGCAGTGGATGGCCCGAGCATTCCTCAACGGCGAACTCCCTGCGAGCAAGGAACTGCTTGAGGTCACTGAGGCATGTACCACTTGTGGGATGTGCGAAACCCAGTGCCCCAACTATATTGAGACCGTGCATGTCACAGAGGCGCTAAGAGCTGCAATCATTGACGCAGGTGTAGAGCCCCTCGACAAGCACAAGGGCTTTGGAACTCGTGTCGGAAATGATGAGATGCGTAACCCCTACGCAGAACCACGTAGTGAACGTACAAAGTGGTTCGATGGTGTCGTAGATAACAAAGATGCTAAGGTCGCCTACTTCGTTGGATGCACTGCGGCATACCGTCAGCAACAGATTGCTGAGCACACTGCAAGTATCCTCAAGAAGCTTGGTGTTGACTTCACTGTCCTCTCAGATGAGGTGTGCTGTGGTAGCCCGCTCCTGAGGACGGGTCAACGCAAGGAGTTCAACATGGTCATGAAAGAGAACCTTGAGCTCTTCAAGGACTTTGACCTTGTGCTGTTCTCTTGTGCAGGATGCTACAAGACCTTCAGAAATGACTATACTGAGCAGACCGGTGAGGACCTGCCTTTCAAAACCAGGCATGCGGTAGAGTATGTCTACGACCTGCTGAAGGCGGGGAAGCTCAAGATTGAGAAGCCATACAATGAGAAGGTGACTTGGCACGACCCGTGTCATTCTGTTCGCCATGTTGGTATCGCAATCGAGAAGAAGATCCTGAAGGAGTCCAACAACTGGCTCCTCGACAGCAGGAAGGCAGAGAAGGCTAAGCTGGAGCATTATGAGATTCCAAGAGTCGTCCTCAACGCGATTCCTGGCCTTGAGCTCCACGAGATGTACCGAATCAAGGGAGATAGCTTCTGTTGCGGTGCAGGTGGCGGCGTTAAGGCCCAGTACAGCGACATGGCTCTATCAACAGCGAAGGAACGTCTCAAGGAAGCGGCCTCAACTGGGGCCAATGTCATTATGACTAGCTGCCCGTTCTGTGTTACGAACTTCAACGATGCCATCAAGTCAATGAAGGAAGAAGAAACCGAAACCGGGAAAGACCTCTCTGAAGTTGGCTCAAATCTTAAGGTCGTTGAACTTCTCGAGCTGTTGGATGAGTTGATATAGTCTGGATTTGGAACCCTGCTCACTGCAGGGTCCTTCTACTTCTTTTTTCTGAATCCTTTTGGCTGCAACATTAGTCTTTACAAATCTGCACTTCCCATGTTCTTGAGAATAATCTGGACTGGGTTACTAGATCTATTGTAGATGCATGATCGCTTCTGCAACTGCCTGTTCAAACTCCAACCCCTCGAAGAGAATCATCTTTGAATCCTTCACGATGTATGCAAATGAATAGGTGATCCCATAGAGCTGGTTATACGAAAAGATGTACTCAGGAGGCTCCAAGAACTTCTCCGAGTATTCTTGGCAAAGCTCGTCGAATCTCTCTCTTGCCTTCATACTATCGAAGTTGATATTTACATTGACATCGAATGTTCGTCTATAGATCTCTTCACCCTTTGTGAGATACTTGATCTTGTCTATCGCTACCCCCAAGCGGCGTCCTGAATGTTGTCCTTCTTCTTCTCTGACTATTCCTCGTTCAGCCAGATAGTCATCTACACGGACCCTGAAGTTGGTCACTGACGATGACAGCACATTATTGTTTGGCACATATACGCGGGTGTGATTTCGAAGGAGCAGTCGAGTATAGTTCAGTGTTATCTCTATGACCAGTCCCTCTGTGTCCCCGATTGCGACATAGTCGCCAACTCGAAAGGGCCGTGCGCCTAGGACATACAGCCCACTCACTACATTCCCGAGTGCGCGAGAAAATGCCAGACCGAGAGCAGTCCCAACAAGCGTACTCACAGCCAGTACCGACGTTCCAGCTAATGGCGTCGTGATCGTTACGACTGCAAAGACTGCAACGATAAAGAAGATTAATCGAATCGAAAACACAATTCCAGACGTGGTCTCTCGTGACATGCCCACTTTCTTGAATGATATCTTTGCTGCTCGAATAACAATTAGATAGAAGACATATAGGATCAAGAAGAACGGCACTATCGCGATGTAGATAGCGTAAGCCTCAAGTCCGAAAGGTGTGAGGAGTTCTGCAATGTAGTTTACGAAGGCTCCAAATGGATCTAGCTGCATATCAATCAAGTAGCCATTCTAGTCCTTCCTGATAAAGTGCATGCTATAATGTAGAGGCCAATAACAAGGGCATCAGTACAATTCTACTCAGTGTTCTGATCGTGTTATTCTCTTGAATTAAGATCCTGCATAAGCTGCTAGAAACTCCACTGCACTATGGCCACCATCGGCTAACCGCTTGGCCATCCTTTGGAGGCTCTTGGTCTGTTTCTTCTCGCCTGATTCGTTCCTTGTCTTCTCTTGCACCACATATTCCTGCAATCAAGAGGAAAAAGCAACCCACCTCTAATATGAACATATATGAGCTCCAAGTCAACTCCTCGTTAAACATGCCGCTCTTTAGGGGTTGCTCAATAGTACAATGTGTCAGGGTGCTAGGAGCTCTCGGAGTTCCGTCATAATAGAAGACACGCCTGAGAGTAATCTGATATTGTCCTGGTTCGAGCGGAACACTTACCTCACCTT
The DNA here is from genome assembly GCA_964413775.1 of uncultured archaeon. Taxonomy (GTDB): domain Archaea; phylum Asgardarchaeota; class Thorarchaeia; order Thorarchaeales; family Thorarchaeaceae; genus MP5-2226. Next base: position 10,884 of record CAYPUO010000013.1, on the reverse strand, counting down.
GGATGTCACTTCCCTGGCTAGAAAAACCTGTGAGGTTTAGATCAGCTGACTTCGTCAACACCCCATTGCTGTAGATGTCCAGTTGAATCTCAAGAGCCTCATAGGTTTTGAGGTTGTATGTTGCTCCCACAACAATGTTCTTTTGATAGAATCCACCCCCATGGAGGTTGAAGCCTATCGTTTCCTCTCCTAAGAGGTCAAACTGAGTGCTGTTATCTCCTTGATACTGCGACATGGGAATCGGAACTAGTGTAACCATCAAAAGCGCCACAACAACAAAGCCCAGCGCCGGGAACAGCAGTGGCTTTTTCTTGAACATTCTAGGCCTTGGAGATTCGTTCTTGCCTTCGACTACCAGTCCAAAGACGAAGACCAGGAAGGCTACCACTCCTGCGGTCACTATCACATCCAGAATACTATCGGATGCAGCGCCCAACATCGTGAAACCTTGACCGGCCAAGTGGCCACCTACGGCCATTCACCCACCACCATTATGCTTCGGTATCTTACTGGTGGTGAGCGCGTAAAAGGATTTTCACACAGCACACTGGCGTGAGCGCTGTCTTCGTTTTTTCACCCTAAGACACATCAGTCCGTTTGCACAGCAATGGGATAGGCGATACTATGACAGAGCGACTCGAGCACCTAGAGCAATTATACTCAGAGATAAATGCGAATCCTAAGGCCACGCCGCTTGAAGTGAAGAGAGAATTCTGGCGCATTGTTCGAGAGATAAAGCGGGAGTCCTCTCCAAATCCAGAAGAAATCTCCAAGGCTGCACAGATTCGCGATATCCTCTTCGAGGTGAGAAGAGGAAAGACCTACTCTCTCCGACCTACACTTGGGATCATGTTTGTATCTGGAATTGCACTGTCAGTCGTTCCTTTCCTCTACCTAATGACCTTCACCCTCGACTGGATGAGTATAATGAGCTGGACTCTCCAAGAGTGGGAGATATTTGGCCTACGGTTACTTACCGTGTTCATCGGAGTCGCCTTGTTCTACCCGATTGGCCGTTTGATAGGAGCCAGACTTCTGGGCATCAAGATCATGGGAGTGTGTTGGGACGACTATAAGGAGCCAACGCTCAAGATTAACTATATGTCGTTCTTAGGTCTGCACCCAACGAAACGAAAGTGGTTTTTCTTTGCTGGGGGAATTTGGACTGCTATTACGTCACTTCTCTATTGGGCGGTCGGAGCGATGCTTGCACTTGACTTCACAGGGCTGATTCTTGCTGTGGCAATACTCATCTTCGAGGGGTACGTAGTTGCGCGCGGGAAAGGAACTCATAAGTTGGGAGAGATGGGCCTTTACAATAGAGAGAAGAAGATTGAACGGGAGTGGCGATTGAAGCTCGAAAACGAGAGCACAGCTTAGATTCCTGTAGCAAACTATATCTCTTTACGGAATCCTTACATGTAATAGGCGTGTCACACTGCATGAATGTGCCATGCGGAGGTAATGTTGCTATTGTCCGAAAGTGTTGACTGTCCATATTGCTCAAATCCCGTTTCTGTTCCTGTTATGCAGGACAATGTTAGTTCACAGTATTTGAGGTGCCGCAACTGCGGGGGTATCTTTGAGTACATGCCTGATTTTGGGGCCTTCTCTCTCCCTGATAAGGGGGCGGAGTATCTTCGCCAGCAGAGGGCATCGGCTAGGATGGCTTATGACGAGTCACGCATGGGCATGCAGCAGCCTGCCAGGCAACAAGGCAGAGGGTGTACCGCTTGCTGTTGTATCTTTCTAATCATGGGGATGTTTTTCTGGGTCGCTTACCTGTTTGGGCTGTTCTGAGCGAGGAGCTTCACATGTAGCGAATTAGCTCACGTGTTCCCGGCCACTTCGACCACGGAACTATCCTTATTTGGGTCTGATATTACGAAATAGTGCCCCTGAATTTCTATCACTGTGTTAGATGAGAGCAGTTCAGGAGCTAAATGAATCTGGATGTGCCATTATTGCTCGAAACAACAGTCCGTCCTCCAAGAGTCGAAGAGTGCACCACTGTCTACACTGTCTTTGAGACTGGAGCTCCAGCCATAGACCAGTTGTCGTTCGACGGATTCTCAAGATGGTGGAACCGCAGCCGAATACTTGGTGACCTGCCCTCACTCTGGCGAGTTGCTACCATTAATGAGGAGATTGTAGGTGTTGCCATAAACATGATCCTTACTGGCCTTGGCTGGGGAGCGGTTTGGGAGCTTGCTGTCAGCCCTGATTGGAGAGGAAAGGGAATTGGCACCAAACTTGTGAAGGAGTCCGAGAAAGCGCTGTCCGGGAAGAGCATTAACTTGACCCACTACGTCATGGGTGTGAAGGCACACAATCCCAGGGCAATCCCTTTCATTGAGCGTCTTGGGTACGGCATTCAGTCCATGGTTTTGAGACTTGATGGCTGCATCGACCAAGGAAAGTATAAAAGCAGCCTAGATGCCAAACTTCCTAGACTCGAACAAATCCCTATTCTGCAACATCTGATCCCCGATACCTATTGGGGGCTTCGTGACCAAGCTACATTGGAATACGCAATTAGGGGTGGTCACTGTCATGTCTTCACAGAAGAAGAGAGCAATATGATAGTAGGCTTTGCCCGACTGGAAACTGACTACGAACTCGAAGATGCCACTGTTGTGACGTTTAGCTTCAGGCCAGGATACGGCAAAGAGGTTGTCGAGGCTGCAATGAACGAGGTTCCCACTAGGAATGCGGTGTTCTGGGTACAAGACAAGCATGAAGAAATCCTTGATCACCTGTATACCGTGGGGTTCAGGCGAGCTGAGTCTGAATACTTGGCAAAGAAGAGAATTACGCCCGTTGCCGAACAGGAGTGAGAAGTGATTGACAGAGATAATCCGGTGTCCGTACTGCAGTGCTGAAATATCGATAGAGTCGGAGGACGATCTGACATCCACGGGCATGACATGCGCTGACTGCCATTCTAAGTTTGAATACGTACCAGATTTTGGAACAATCCCGACCAAGATTCCTAGAGTTGCTAGAATTCTGGGACGCAGCACTTCATCAGCACAGAACAGTAAATCCGGCTCTGCTCCTGTGCCACCGTCAGACTATGTTGGCATCTATCTTCTTATTCCAATGCTCATGATGGTCATCGCGTATATTGTATTCATGCTATGAGGCCATTGCTTGGCTCGTGAATGCCTGAGAGTTGATAGGTCCACTTCAGTATACTAACAGACATTTCTCATGAATAGAGGTTCTCTCTTATTTCAGTTCATCTAGTCGTCCTCTTAGATCCAGGAAATCAACGAACCAAATTCCCACACTAGCCACAATTGACATCGTGTACTCCCACACCGCTATTGATGTCCAGGGTTGAAACAACAGCAGGGAAGCAGCTGCAAGTAGAAGAAGACAAACCGCATACACCCTTACTGCATGTATTCGTATCCAAGCAAGTCCAATCAGAAACATCGAGATTGGAATTGTGAAGAAGAACCCAAGTGCTGACACCACATGACCTGCAGGTATGTTCTCAGAGAAGACACCTACGCCGGCTAGGAAGATTCCACTGGCAGCAAAAGACATCAGGACTATCTTGGTCGGGACATCACGAAGTTCCCGGATCATCAAGTAGACGAAACATACAATTATGACTCCCCCAACTACTAGTCCACCATTGAAGATGGATGCTCTCAGGATTGGATATGAGCCGATATCCTCTCTGAACCAGTTCCCTAGATCACTCAGAGCATTGCTAGACCAGTCAAAGCCGGGTGCGATCAGGATTGAAACAAGCACAGACACCATGCCAATCAAGGGCCCGAGAAATCCAAGAAGGTTCCTCCTCTGCATCACGAGTTCTCTCCTAGTTGGGTTTCATTATCATCGACAGTTTATTCTTGTATTCGAGGAGCAGCAGAATCCAAATCCAGGCAATCGCCGTGAGTGCGGTAGTGAATTCAGGGATGGCAACGCCGGTCAGGAATGGAAAGAAACCTCCATAGTATCCAATCCATACGTATAGACTGAAGAAAGGTAAGATGATTGACACCACGGAAAACCATCTCAGATGGCTATATCTGAGAAATCCAATGCCCACCAACCACATGGCAAATGGAAAGCTGGCAAAGAATCCTACTGAGATAGCATCTAATGCGACCTGTGAAGCAATACCAAGTTCCCCTGCATAGAGCACACCGTTGAGCGTCATCGAATCTCAATATCTCCCACTCATGGCAATATTATGTATCGTCTCTATCTTTTTGCATATCGATGTGAGTGATTTGGTATCTATCTCTGCAGTGTAGAGCTTTGTTTCTGGTATGTGAAGGTTGGCAACAGTCCTGTCGATGTTGACTATGCCATCAATCAGGCCATTGCTCGCCCCGTCGTCCATAGGACAGATTGCTGTCCATTCATCTCCTCGAAATATCCTGTTCATTCTTCTCTCTTTACCTGCCGGCATAGACATCAACCTGTCCATGTTAAGCACGAGAAGTCAATGGCATATGCTGCTTAAAATACATACGATTATTCATCCTTCATGTGGATGGAAACACCTCATGATGATGACCAGCGCCTGTCCGGTATCTGTCGCTGATATATACCCGAGCTGATGCATGAATATGTCAGTAGACTGACCGACCCGTGAAACAGTGAACGAAAGACGCATTGCCTATTCAATACCACTCGATGTTGTATGCCCTTGCCCATCTTGGGTTCCGTTCAGACTCCGGTACGACGGACGAGTCGGCCAACAGCTTCGGGGTGAGAGGGAAGGCAGCCACTAGGTATTCTATTAGCTCCCTCTCATCGGAGGAGTTCGCATCGGAAACCCCAACGAATTCGTCAGGGCCATATCTTGAGAGATCAACCAGGACCTCTGGCTCCATCTCTCCAACTACTATCTTAGTGGGGAGAGATTCCATTGTTGCGCACGGGCCCTTCACGCCTCTCTCCAACCACTGACGAATCGTCCCCAGGGGCTTAAGGTACTTGTAGTGAAAGTCAAGTCTATCTTTGGGGAGCTCATTACTACTTAAATCTCCTCTCCAAGATATATCATTCAGATACCTCTTGAATAGCAGCACATACTCGAGGTTCTCCAGCTTGAAGAGCGATGTCACATCCAACTCATAGACCTCGTACGACCTAGATGAGATATTGTTATCCTTGTTCGTGTCATTCTGGACGTAGAGCCTCTTGAGTGACTTGCAGGTGCCCAGCGGCGTCAGGTCTATCCTGTCATAGGGGCACGTCAGGCTTATGTCTAGGTACTCCAGCGCCGGCAGGCTGCCCAAGGGTGTGAGGTCCAGCTCTTTCAGGTTATGGCATCCTACCAAGCCAATTCGCTGTAGGTGTTCGCATGTTGAGAGAGGAGAGAGGTCAAGCTCATTGACCGCGCTATTCTGTCCAAGGTCAAGGACCCTCAGGCTCTGACATCCTTCCAGTCCGCTAAGGTCAAACACGGTGGACCCAGGGTCATCCGGGGATGGCCTAGCTCCGACAAAATGACGGATGCCAATCGACTTGATGTTCGCATGCCCCCTAAGGTCTGGCATCGTGAGCCTGCATTTAGAGTAGTTCTGCTCTACGACCAGCTCCTTGAGGTCCTCGCAGCTCGATAACGGCCTCAGGTCGATGTTCGCTAGAGAGAGATTTCCCAGCGTGAAGTGCTTCAGGGCGTGGCAGTCGGCGATTGCGGAGAGGTCAAGGGTTCCACTGATGCCCATAATCTCGATGTCCTCAAGGTCACTCATCCCTCTCAGAAACGACAGGTCGAGATGCTTCGTAGTGGGCCCGATTTCCTCGCCACTGTATATGTGTCCTTTGAATCGTAGTTTCAGCTTCTTGATACCAGTACGCCCGATGGGGCCCAGGTCTACCTCCTCCACCGTCTTCGAATCCATCTCCAGCTCGAAGCCCGTCAGGTGCTTGTACTCGGGCAGGAACGATAGGTCGATGGAGTCACGTTGTGTATATATCGTCAGCTCCGAAACGTCCTCTGGCAATACCCCTCGCAGCATTTGTTGGAAGAAGGTAGCTTGGGTGCTAGGCCAGGTCCACACTCTGAATTCTTCTTCATGTTTGAGTATGCTGAACTGCCCTGCCCGTGAAGTGATTTGAAAGTCTTTTATGTCCTCCATTCCGTTCAGGAACGATAGGTCAATACCCGAGACATCTGCCTCGGGAAAGTGAAGTTCTATCGTGTTGACAGGCAGGTGGCCGAGAGGCCCCAGGTCCATCTTCTCCACGGTCTTCGATGCCATGTGTAGATCAAGCCTCTCCAGGTGTGTGCACTTGCGTAGAGCAGTGAGGTCGATACTGTCGTTGTCAGTTTCTATCTTCAGGGTGTGGACGTCATCGCCCAGTGCGTCCTCCAGCTTCCGATGGAAGGATGCCGCGGTGCTTCCCTTGCTCCATATTATCATATGTGGCCCGAATTTTCCATTTCTGGACACTTTGAAGATGCCATCATTCACCGGAGTTGCTTCCTGTTCTCTTCTTTTCGTTTCGATTGTTGCGTCGTTTCCTTTTGGCTATATAGATTTCTCGCAATCAGAGCTTTTATTAGGCGCCACTGTATGTGTGGCGGCCGACCTCTCGACGATAATGTCGACATATGTAGGAAACATTGAGGGCAATGTATCATGTTATTTCATGCTGCAAGAGCCAACAACATGACCTGCTGGTATGTTCTCATTGAAGACACCTACGCCAGCTAGGAAGATTCCACTGGCTGCAAAGGACAATAGGACTACCTTGGTTGGGACATCACGAAGTTCGCGGATCATCATGTAGGCAAAGTATACGATAATGATTCCGCCAACTATCAGGCCAATGTTGAAAATGGATGCTCTCAGAATGGGATAGGGGCCGATGTCTACTCTCTACCAGTTTCCTAGGTCGCTCAAAGCATTGCTTGTCCAGTCAAAGTTGGGTGCGGTTAGGATCGAGACAAGCACAGACACCATGCCAATCAAGGGCCCGAGAAATCCAGATAGATTCCTTCTTTCCACCACGAATTCTCTCCTAGACTGGTTTCAATATCATCGACAGCTTGTTCCTACGTTCAAGGAATAACAGAATCCAAATCCAGGCAATGGCTGTCAGTGCGGTGGTGAATTCAGGGATGGCGTTGCCTGCCAAATACGGAAAGAACCCTCCATAGTAACCTGCCCACATGTACAGACTGAAGAAAGGCAATATGATTGACAACAAGGAAAACCATCTAAGATTCATGTATCTGAGAAATCCAATGCATACCATCCACATAGCAAATGGGAAGCTGGCAAAGAATCCTACTGAGACTACAAAGTGGATGTATCCGAAATCTTCAGAAAGCACGCCGATAAGAATCAGGAAGATTGTGGCTACCACATACGGCACGAGACCTATCTTGGTGAAAACATCCGAGACCTTCTGGATATACCAGATGGTGAACAGCAACATCATGACTCCGGTCAAGACAAGTCCCGCATCGAACACTATTGCTGCTGGGAGTCCATTGGAGTAACGCCCAAGGTCACTGAGAGCGTTTCCTTCCCACGTGAACCATGGTGAAAGCGCAATTGCGGTAAGTATTGCAGCTACTGCGACGAGTGGTCCGAAGAGGCCAACTAAGCTCTTCCGGTCCATCTTGTGTGATTCCTGAATTTCAGTCATAAAGAACAGCTGGGGCACACACCCTCTTCAACATGAGCATTTCCTGCATATATGACTGAACAGCAGGGGCTCATGTGCTCCACCCTTCAGGCACCATTTCCAACTCAAGTCGAAGAGTATCTTTACAGTAACAATCTGAATAGTAGTCTTCAGATCTTCATGACCAACATTCCAATGATATGCTGCAATGCGTGACTTGCCTGTGAATACAATGAAGCAAACAGAATACACACGTGCACCGTCAGAGGATGTGAGATGGTTTCGACAAGAAACCCGAAGTCAGCATACCCATCATGATGTTTCAATTACACTTCAATGAGGTGAACGATGTTCTCTCTTCCGTTTCTCATTCGCTTTATTATTCCCCTCTGTTCAAGACCTGATAAGACCATGCTGGCCAATGACTGCGACATGTCAAGTTCTCTATAGATCTCTCTCTGAGGGCATGACCCTCCTCTCTTGTTGAGAAGACGGATCACCAACTCTTCTTTGTCAGTCACAGATTGTCCGGCCATATTATTGGAGGTCCGAATTGTCTTCAGGGTATTCGGAAGCCTCTCAACAATGATTGTACCTATAATACCTCCTAGAGCTGCTACTATGACCCAAAGCAGGTTGTTCATACTGGTGTCTTGCATAGCTGTAGGAGTCATAGGCGTATCGTATTTCACAATAAACACCTTTTCTTGCCCTGGCAGTATCTCACCGACTTGCCAGACAAAGATTAGACTCTGTCCATCCGTGTAGTTACTGGTCGGTCTGGGAAACAGCGATGAGCTATTGGTATAAAGAGATGCGTGCAACGGGAGGGTCACTTTGAATGTAAGGCCGCCGTATCGATTGAGCGGCCGAACGTAATAGATCATGCTCTCGTGACAAAACCCACTCTGCCCACAGGCACCAAGAGGTTCTTGAAGTACGCTAGTTTGGATTTGCAACAGAAAAAGCATCGATTGCCCTGGCAGCAGAGGTGCTGGAGGTTGGACATGGATAATAGAATATGTATTTCCCTCAATGATTCCCGCTCCCGCATCTGCTCCATCAACTAGGGCAGAAATGATTGAGAAACTCCTCAGATCCATTCTCACATCAAATGACTGGATATCATTAAGACCGGGGTTCGTGACATTGGCGGAGAAGAAGACTTGGCTCGTTCCATTACCGGATAGGACTGCATGGATTCCCACATCACTCATCACGATTCCATTTGTCTGTGCAGCGACAGGGATTGGCTGCAGGAAAGCGATGGACATGGCAAGCACCGTGAGCATGATTACGGGGCGTGCAGGTCTATTCGCAATTAGAATCATTGTGAATATCCCCATATCATAACCAGATATATCCTTTTCAAAAGAAAAAACAGGGGAGGATGTCTCCCCTATTTAATATCCTAACGACGACGCTTGATTGCAACGCCAATCAATACGAGAGCGATGGCACCGATGAGAATCCCAGCAGCGAGCTCGGAAGGAATATCAAGAGGACCTTGTGTGGGGATTGGCACCGGTGAAGCGCTCTCCGAAAACCTTACTGATGGATCATGGAGAATTGACCCGTTGTCGAAATTGGGGTATGCTAGGAAGAGCAGGAGTGCGTTTGAGTCCGCCCAATATGATGCTTGAACATCGACCGCTGTCTTGGATCCGTCTGGTAATGTCTGGACTGCCTTGTCAAGCCACCTGTAGAAGCCTCTGGTTATGTTCGTGGATGCCTCAATGAATGATAGTTGTTGTGTATTGTCTTCGTATTCACTGTGGTTTCCATCATCATTCTCGAACTTCTGCCCAAGATTGCTTCCGGATTGCCAAGTGTCAGGTGTGTCGACCTGATGGGTTCCACCATCTTCCTCAAGCCCAAAAGCATGGTTTTCAGCATTGGTGCCCACATCCTCTTGTAGATAGTTCAACACTGCAACCTTTGATGTGTTTGACATGAATGGGAAGTTTCCAATTTCGATGTCAATCTTCAGTTCGACTCCGCCGTCAACGGTGTAGTTTGCCTTGATACCCTTATCGTCAGACACAGTTCCGTTGTAGTTGTTCAAGTAGAGATGCGCATAGAACCGCATGGTCATGGGTTCAAATGCGGCGAGGTTTAGAGTTCCATTGTCAGGCAACTGATCCTCTGTGCGGTTCTCATCAGAAAGAGAAGTTCCCTCTTCTCCATATCCTGGCATCCAGTGCTTAAACCATTCATTATCCCACTCTCCACTCGAAAGCCCACCTTTCACATATGAAGCATAGATTTCGGTATTGTGGCCTGTACTATCCTTGACCGATCCTGTTTGGAGAGTCCAGTCAAATGCTTGCAGTGGAGCAAACTGCAAGGTTTCATTGGGCTGATATACACCATCGCCATTGAGGTCTTGAAACTCGACCACCATAAGATAGCTGACCTTGAATCTCGCAAGGCTGCCATTCTTATCAGGCGTATACCAGTACTGATATGATGGTGCTGTTGGATTAAGCATGACAGTCATCACATTTGTCTGCATCCAGACGGTCCCATCACTGTCTCGAGTCTGTGTTGGTTCGTGATTAATAGTCTCTTGTTCCTGCGTTGTAGTCTGATTATCTCCGTTGTCATCCTCGCCTCCAGTGGTTGTCTGCGCATGAACCTTAGGCGCTATAGACACAAGGAGAACGATCATTACAACAAAAGCCATTGTGCTAATCATGGCGTGCTTGTTCATTGAATCACCAGAGGCTCCTTTCATTCTAATATATATAATGAACGTGAAGAAGAGTTGTGAATTGACAGAGGGTTGGGCATTCATAATGCCGGAAATCTTCGTAAAGGATTCAAGAGAGTTCAGAAGCCTTCAAATAGCCTTTTGAATCCTCATACATGTATAAGCCATTGGTATGTCAGGAGTTGTTGCATTCACCTTCTGCGTGAACTGCCTTTATGTTATATCAGACTCATTGAATGATTCTCAAGGGCAAAGATAAAAGGCACATCCGGTTGCAGACTCATCGTCAGATTACAAAATGCGGGTGAGCAGTTTGGGTGAACCTGAAGTAGAGGATAAGCGAGTAACACTATCTGAGGCTGTTAAGAAGATTAGCGATGGCTCAGGTCTCTTCTGGGGCGGGTTTGGCTATCAGAGAGCTCCAATAGCCCTTTCGCATGAACTTGTTCGACAAGGAAAACGGGATCTGACGCTCTACACATGCGGGTCAGAAATTGACCTTGAGATTCTAGCGGGCGCAGGGGTTGCATCAAGGTTTGAGATGGCGTTTTCAGCCA
>CAYPUO010000012.1:0-14509 GCA_964413775.1 uncultured archaeon | reverse complement strand
GTCTGGAGCTGCCCAAGCAATGAACCACAGGTTGTCACGCACTCTTGCCATCAACAGATGCCCTTTCTTGTCAGGTGATGTTGAAACATAATCATCATGGGAAGACTCTACTGTTGCATAGTGAACTCCTCCCACAGTTACACCCTCTTTTCCCAGTGAAATGGGGCCAAGAAGTGAGTCCACATCACTGGCAATGTTCCAGTTGTCGGTCTGCCATACTATCTTATTATCCTCTAGAACTGCAAATGCCTGTATCTTTGGGTTATGTGAATAAAGCTCAGTCCATACCTCAGAGATTGACATTCAGACATCCCACCTATCCACGGCAGCTAGCTGACAGATCAAGATGCATGCCCAAGGGATTAGGTGCCCTCGGAACATACTCGATTATATTTTGCCCTTTAACGACTTCGCTGCACGGTCGATATCAACATAGACACTATCAGGTGCAGCATCATGTGCAGCCCATGCTACAACCCATTTGTCGTTGTCCACCTTGGCAAGAATCAAGATTCCATTGCCTTGCATACTTCGAGCGACCAAGCTCTCCGGGCTTGTACGCATTGTACTGTATTTTACTTGGTTCTGAATGACACTTGCAGCCTTCGACTGGACAGCAGCGACCAGACTCTTCGCGTCAGCCTCAAGTGACCAGTTATTACTCTGCCAGAGTACAGCACCGTCGGATTTAATGACACCAAATGCCTGAACCTTCTGTCCTGAGGCATTGTATGCTTGGGTATATGCATCCATGACTGGATCGGCCATTGTTTTCTTCACCCCGTGTTCTTTATCACACGGCTTATACTCAGTTAGCTACACGATGTCCATAAAAAAGAATCCTTGACGGAATGGTCTAGAAGCCAGCTGTAGGAAGGTGTACGGATGAACAAGAGTATAGCATGGGAAAGCGATAAGGGAACATTTCTAGTAGTCGTAGTACGCCCGGGTTCACGAGAAAAACAGCTTGTCCATTCGGTGTCCGAAGCTGAAATCGTCATAAACCTAGCTGAACGGGCTCGACAGGGGCGTGCGAACACAGAGCTGATCAAGCGCCTATCAAAAGCCTTGCAGATGTCATCATCAAGCATGACAATTATCGCGGGGCATAAGTCAAGACAGAAGACTCTTCTCTTTCAGGACATTTCTGCCTCTGAGCTGTTTCATAGGCTTTCTATGTTGCACAATGGCTAAATATCCCATAGAAACCAACAGGAATGTCCTTTCGATTCGCTTTTGTCTAGACCAGTAGGTACGACAAGAAACAGACCTTCCGGAGGCAGAGATACTGGAACGCTCAGATGCTCCAAGACTATTATTGGTGCTAGCATATTCAATAGGTCTGTTTTACACACTAGATGCAATTGTGAGAGGACTACTCGATTTTGGGATTTTGGGTGCGTTTGTCATTGAGACAATGCTGTTTGCAATTGCAGTTGCGGGAGTCGTAGTACACCGCAGATGGAAAGCAGCACTTACGGCAGGTATCCTGATCTATGCGCTGGCAACATTTCTATTCTCAGTCTTTTCGATATATGTTGTTATGGCATCTGTTGGCTTTGCCATGTTCATAGCGCTCATAGGCGATCCGACGTCGCCTCCTCTGGGGCACTCGCTCAAGACTCAGCTCAGCTCAACAAGACTATTCATGGTTGGTCTGTATACTGGAGGGCTAATCTATGCTCTGATTGCCATAGTACAGGAGGGGGTCAACTTTGGCACATCCACAGCAGTAGCAGTGGAAGTAGTCCTTCTCATAGCATCTGCAACACAAGGCGCATTGGACAAGAAGGGGCTTGGTGTCTATTCGTTAGCCATTCTGCTCTATGTCCTGTTTGCTTTCATGTTGAACGCATTATCAGAAGTCGTGGTCATGGCTTCCGGAGGCCTTGCAGTATATGCAGGGCTGGCGAGTGAACCCAAGTTTCCTCTCACAAAACGAGCAATAGCAACAGGTCTCGTAGTGGGGGTCATTATGACCTTCTTAGGTATCTATCTAGCTCTCAAGCTGGGGATAGTCTACTTTATCGGTGCTGAACTCCTCGGTTTTCTCTTCCTGAGCATAAAGGGACAATACACCCCACAGGAGAATGCGATTTCAGTTGCCATAGCAAACACGTCTGCCATGGTGTCTGTGGGAGTCCTAATAACATTCCCAGCAATTGCAATCTTTGTTCCTAGAGTGAATCCAGGGTTTGATGTTTCCCATCTCCTAACCTTTCAGTTCATTGCTTTAGTCACAGGTCTAAGCGCCTTTTTCGGAATCCTGCTGCTGGTCCCATTTAGGAAGAACTTCGAGAATGACCCTTGGCCGCAAGTTCGACCTCAAGCAGAAACCATCAACTCTTTAGGCGGTGACAGAGAGTCGAAGATTGCGGTCCTTAGTGGCCTTGCCGTATCTGCGGCGTGGGTAGGGACTATGAAGGCAGCTGAAACCCTGAATGAAGGCCTCGACCTATCTTCCTTTCCACATGCCGTAATGCCAGCAATACCCGACTGGATTGGGATAACCAATTCACCCTTGATGGCGGCAATAGGCTTCTTCATTGGATGGAAACGCGTTCTTACAATGGCGGCAGGAAGTATCATTTCAATCCTCGTGTGGATCTTGCTAGAAGGAGCAGTACCTATAGCATACGCAAGTCACTTGACCAGACCAGAGATACTCTACCTTGCTATTGGCATTTTTGTAACGGTCATCGCGGGAGACATATTTTCAGAAAAGAAACATGCAGATGAAACATCAGGATCAACGCCTGAGCAGACTTCAGAAGAAGCGCATGAAGGGACTGCAGAGCACTCAATTACAGAAGAAGCGAAAGCTGCGGTTGTCAAGCGACTGAGAGTGACCACAGAGATTATTTCACTGGAGATTGTAAAGGAAGAGCTTCGCTTTATGGTCTCTAATCCGAGGGCATATCTTGCGCAAAAACGCGGACAGGTCCCGCTCTGGGTTGCACTGGTATCGTTGTCAATATTCATTGTTCTTGGCACACTGATTTTCTCGGTTCTACAGCTGTTCACTGGAGTTGATATTCCCATTCTATTGTTTGTTCTTGGTTCACCAATAGCCCTAGTATCTGCATATTTCACTGCAAGAGCAATCAGCGAAACGGGAATGCTAGCTGGCTACATTTCAGATATGATATCAATTCCAGCTATTCTGCTTTTTAGAATAACCTTTGCAGCTATTACAACATTCATGGCAATGCTAGGGGCTCTCCAAGACTCTGCGATTGCTTTCCTACTTCACCTGAAGCTCGGGCAACTGACTGGTGTAAGGGGACGTGATATACTAAAGGCAGTATTCGTGGGAACACTGCTCGGGACATTTGTGGGGTCTATGATTACCTATGATCTGTATGCCACGTACGGGTTTGGGGGTACTGAGTTTCCTGCTCCAGCAGCTCAGCTCTTTGGATTCCTTGTTGTAAGCCTGACTGGACTAAGCCATTTCCAGCTCCCGGGTATTAGCTCGCTTCCAGGTGTTCCTCCCCTCCTGGCATTTGTGTACCTGATGGTCTTTGCGATAGTTGGCTTTCTGGCTGGCCGTGAACTGAGCAAGAGGGGATTAAGTCCAATTAGCCTTGCAGTCGGAATACTAGTCCCGCCTGCAACAACAGTCTCCATGCTCATTGGAGGATTCATAGACTATAGAATGAGGAAGCACGGAAAAGGAACTGCAGTAGGCGACGTGACCGAAACATCCTCATACAGAAGAGTTGTCAAGATACTCAGCGGGGTTATTGCTGGGGAAGCAATCGTCACAGTCATTTGGGTACTCTATAGCGCCATGGCACTATTCATCTAGGTAACAGTCGTGTCGACATACTCAGCTAGTTCATGCAGGAATCTCGGAAAGTCATTCTTGTTCATTGTCGCACCTGCAGCAGCAGGGTGACCGCCGCCATGCGCCTCGGCCAGGTAGAATCGAGCTGAGTGCCTTGTTGAGGTCGACTTTCAGACCCCGTCTACGAATGCTCATATCGACAGCATCCTCTGAAGACTTGGCACTTATACCAACACTAGGGTCGGTCACAAACGCTGCAAACTTGGCAGCTTTTCCGCGATAACCACCTATTGGCACATCTAGTACGTATCCAATGCGACTGAGTTTCCGCGCATTCTTCTGGGTATATCGAAAGACATCGCTCTCGATACGTGTGGCTTTCATTGCTAGTTCAACAATATTGTTCATGGCACTAGGTTCAATACCAATGGTCAGTTCATAGACAAGTTCCTTTGACTCACTCCTGTAGTCAATTTCCTGCAGAGCCTGTACTAGCAGTCCGGCCTCAAGATACAGTGTCCGCTTATCATAGTTATCGAATTGAAGTTCTGCAAACGGGGTTGTATCGCAATAGTCCCCGATAGCGCCATAGAGTGCCAGCCTAAGAGCATGCTCAGAGAGAGCATCACCAAATCTACGGTACATAAGTTCGGCAGCAGATGGACCAATCTCATGGAAGAGATTCACCCGTTTCTGAAGCCTTCTTTTCTGCTTCTGGGACAGGGGATAATGGTCAGTCCAGTAGATGTCTGTCGATTGAGGAAACCTCCCTATTGCACGAATAATGTCATCAAACCTAGTGCCATTAACAGCAATATCGCTGATACACACTACATCAGGCTCATCTTTGGCAATCCGAAAGAGGTCCGAATGGATCTGTGACGGCTTGGAGAAGTAGAAGGAGGAACCAGGAAACTTCAGCAGAGCAATAGACCCTGAAGTGATTCCGTCTACATCCCCGTGAGTGATTACCACAGAATTCAATTTGCCACACCTCAGAGAGGCTCCTTCTTGTATGTGTCCTCTAAAGCTTTGTCCCATTCATCGCCTGTTTCAGACTCCACCTTGCGCCTCTTGCGGGCCTTCTCTCTGGCCTTCCTTGCCTTCTTGGCTTCGGCTCGTTTCTTCTTGAGCTCGGCTTTCCGCTGTTTTTCCTTCGCCTTCTCCTCCTTGGTTAGCTCTGGCTTCTCCTCAATTTCGCGTGATGTGACCCATCCTATTACCATGGCGACCAGCACAAAGAGGAATAGGACAGGCGCGAGAAAGAAGACAATCAATTCGGGTTGCTGAAGTTCTACGCTATCCCGTATACCAGGTGGAAGGTTGAAGAGCACAGTGAAAAAGAGGGGATTCATGAATACAAAGGAAACCACGACCACAGCGACAAGCCTGAGCACAGTCCCGAGCAGCGTCGAAGAGACTACATAGCCCGATGAGGGCGCTGCAGCTTTTGCAGTGAGCTCATCTCGTGCGTTGGGGTCTGTACTAAGAAGCTCATCAACAAAGATTTGCAGACGACGCACATCCGCTACAGCATCCAGACTCTCGACTACCTCACTCTCCCCAAAGACTCGCCTTTCAATGGCTTCACGGAGAAATGAAAACGCAGTTGCTCCAGAAGAACGACTCATTGCAGTGCTGCTGATTTTTTCACTTCGCTCGATGGAGTCCTGCTTTCTTGTTACCTGCCTGAGCGCTAGAAGCTGCTTCTTCAGGGTTTCTTCTCTATCCTCTACAGGTTTTCCCACCGAGTAGCTGTATATCATTTGGTAGCTGATTTCAAGATACGCAAAGGAAACAAGCGCAATAATCTGAGCGTTGGCAGCTATGAATACAAAGAAATCCGATGGGACTCCACCTGGGAAGTTGGGAAGTGGGATAATGGGCAGGTGCAAGAAAAAGGAGAGGGCATTTCTGACAGCAGCAATTACATATATTATTTGAATAGAGATGAATGCACCACCCACAAACTTGTGGTCCATCCGAAACAGAGACTGAAGGAAGAACACAATCCCAAGGGCGGCTGCGAGAAAGTAGAGAAATGTGAAGGAGTACTGGGAGAGAATTGTAGTGAGTGCACCGATGTTCGTAGTCACACTCTGAAAGATGTCGCCAACTTGAGTGAACGGCCCGGATACACCATACGGCTGCATATACCACATCCTGAGTAGCTGTGTGTTGTATAGACCAATGAGAGCGTCCCCTGGGCTAAATCCCGTGAAAGGGGCAGCCAGTCCTGCAATCACAATTGAACCCACGAAGAATAGGACAAGTGAGATCAGTCGAAATACGGTGACAATGAAAACATATGGTGCATTCCAGTCCCAGTATCCCGAGAGGGAAAGGTATACAAAATAACACATGATGGCGAATGTGACGGTGGACAAAATCCGGAGAGCCCAGGTTACCACCTTCAAAATGTTGCCACTCCCCTCTGTTTTGCCTCTTCATATTGTCTAATAATAGTTGGCAGAAAGTCTTCAGGGCCCACGTTTATTACTTTGATTCCAAACCTAGCAAGTGCACGTGTTATCTTCTGTCTGCGCTCCCACAGCTCTTCCGACACTGCCTCGGAAAGAACCCTCTCAACCGGACCCAGCTGCCCTACTGGCGCTTCGAACCAAGGACCAAATGGACTGATGATTGTGGCCCTGTGCCCATTTGCAACAACGGTTTTCATAGCATTAAGAAGCGGCGCTGGAAACTCTTCAAGGTCCGTAAGCCAGATGATATATGTGCGTTTCTTTGTCTGTTGGGTAACATAGGAAATTGCGTTTTCATAGTCACTCCATCCTTTTGGCTCTGCCATAGCTAAGGCCTCTAGCACATTGTACATGTGATTCGGACGCGTTGAGGGAGGAATAAACGCATGGACAACATCACTGAAGACGCATGTGCCAACAAGGTCCTTCCTTTCGAGACCCATGTGCGTTAGGAGCACAGCTGCTCGGATTGCATACTCTAGTTTCGTATTCTCGGGGTATCCATTACCCATCGATCCGCTAGTGTCAACCATACAAATAATCTGGACGATCTTCTCCATCTCGAACTGCTTTGTGACCAGATTGCCATGCTTCGCACTTGTCTTCCAGTCTATTATTCTGAAGGGGTCTCCGGGCTGGTACTCCTTGAAACCTGCGAAGTCAGTCCCCATACCAACAACCTTTGTACGATGCGCACCGAACATGAGCCCAAGCTGCCTCTGCTTTCCTAGCGCCTCGAGCCTCCTGACATCCTTCCACGTTGGATAGACCAAAACCTCTGTCTTCTCCTTTAGAATCCTCTTGTAATAGTGCAGACCTAGTCGATCACGCATGATGACCTCTGTGGGGCCAAGATAATAACGGCCTCGCATACGGACTTGGAGAATGTAGGAGAAGGTAATTCCACCACCGGGTTGAATTCTCGAAGCAATAAAGTTCGCTCCAATTGCGAGTATCCAGAGCTCAGGGTATTGATCATGGACCTCGATGAAATCAAAATGCCGTCGGGAGGTGTTTCGAATTGTCACTCGCACCCTCAAAAAGTCTCCAGAGAACACCTTTACTTTGTCAATCTGGCGGTCCACTTCGATGCCAGACAGATTCGCGGTCATGGCGAACAGGGGGAGAGTTATGACCAGACCCACTAACAGATAGACTCCTAGAAGTGTCAGATAGAAGTTGACGAAAGAGAAGCCACTGGTTAGGAAGAGAACTCCTGCAAATACAACAACAAAGCCTCTCTGAGTGAGCATTGATCTTTTACTCCCCGACTAGATTACCTAGGGCAATCCACTTCTCCAAGGATTTTTGTCGCAACCCGCTCAACAGTGAGCCCCTCAAGCTCTGCTTCTGGCTTGAGTACTAGTCTGTGATTCAGTGCCTGAACTGCGAGTTTTCTAACATCTTCAGGAACCACATAGTCACGACCATGCATTGCGGCACGAGACTTTGAACCGTTCATGAGGACGAGTGAGGCACGAGGCGAACCTCCAAGGAGAATCTGTGGGTCGTTACGTGTCCTTACAATAATGTCCCGGATGTAGCTGATGATGTCCTCATCAATGTGTACTGTCTTACAGGTTTCCTGCATCCTGACCATCACACTCGGGTCTGCGAGAATGCGGAGGTCTTCGACCTCACCAACATGCTTTCTGCGAATAACCTCAGCCTCTTCTGAGCCCGTAGGATAGTCAAGGATTAGTCTAAACATGAATCGGTCAAGCTGTGCCTCAGGCAGTGGGTATGTCCCCTCTTGCTCAACGGGATTTTGGGTTGCAATGATGAGGAATGGCTTTGGAAGAGTCCTTGTTACGCCTTCGGTTGATACTTGTCGTTCTTCCATCACTTCCAGAAGAGCGCTCTGAGACTTAGGGGGACATCTATTGATCTCATCAGCCAGAACCAGATTCGAAAAGACGGGGCCCTTTCGGAACCAGAACTCTCCTGTCTTCTGGTTAAACACATTGCTACCCAGCAAGTCGGTGGGAAGCGTGTCAACGGTCAATTGAATCCTCTTGAAAGCACAACCGAGGATTGATGCAAAGGTCCGTGCCATGTATGTCTTGGCTAAGCCAGGCACACCCTCAAGTACTACATGCCCATTTGAGAGAAATGCTATCAATATGTCACGCATAATCTCAATCTTTCCAACAATAATGCGCCCACACTCCCGGAGAATCTCCGATGTGATATCGTGGACCTCTGAAATGGATAGTGGAGGGCCCGGGCTTTCAGCGTTGGGTTCAGTAGTATCCGATGTCATCTCTTTTCATTCCACCTTATTTGGTTTCTATTAATTTGTCTTGTATATTCGTCATCCAGAAGAAGAGCTTCATCATCTCACTCTCTCGGATCTTCATACTAGGCTTTGAGGAGATCTCCTCGATTCTTGAGATAGTCTTGTAGAATTCATCTTCCTTCATAGTGGGATCTTTGTACTGGAGAAGGTCCCATACCTTCTTCGGCTTGTAGTCAGACCACTGGTATTTCTTGGTCAGCCCTCGTCGCAGCTTTCTATAGATCATCTTCACCACTCGGGCGTAGTTTCCCTCAGTCCTATAGTACGTCATCCGTTCACTGAAATAGGTCTGACCCCTTCGCATGAAGACCTCTGAAACACTCCTGACCTCTGGCTTCTTCATGTCTGGGAGGTACTTCTTGATACCGACAGCTGTAATGAGAGGATACAATGGGGCGAGCAGGAGGTTCGTGCTAGCCCAGAGCATTCTGTCCATGAAGCCACCGAAGAAGAACTCTGCTGACACAACCGGCTCCGCCAGCAGCTGCTCACAGAAGACGACCGGCATGCTGGTATTCCCATATGTCAACCAGTTAATGAGGTTCTCTCCAAAACGGCGGTTGCCTGGGAATGCATTCCACATGTCATTGATGAAAATGCTCGGGTCTGAGATTGCCACAAGCCGACCACCAATATTGATGCCCAGAGAACTCGGGTCAAGTGCGCCAACAATAGGAAGCCTTCCGGCGTATTCGCCAGCATTGGGTGTTGGATTTGGGTCAGTGAGGTTCGTTTCACTCCACGCTCGTTGGGATGTCCATGCTATTCCAGTGGCACCGAGGACACAGTAGGGGTTGAGTGCCGATGCATTATTGAGGTGCAGATCGGTCACTCCAGCAGTAAGCGGACTGCTAACAAAGTCCTTGATTACTGGAAGCCTCGGGTTCTCATAGTAGGAATCGAGGTCCATCACGACTCCTTTAGTGAAAGACAGGAATCCCTTAAGACCCAGAGATTGTGCCATCTGCTGGTATTGGGGGGACATCCCCATTATGTAGTTGTTCAGCAATGCAAATGAGCTGTTGGCAGTTCCGAAGTCGTCTGCTATGACCACACTTCCTCCTGCACTGAGATGTTGAAATATGGTCAATGTTGCATCTATGGAGAAATCACGCACGGGGCCAAGGATGACAAGCACCGCATTTCCATTATATCGGCTTATGACACTCATTGAAGACTGAATGGAGAGCACTTGATATCCGTTTTGCTCAATCATGGTCCGAAATTCGCTACACCCATCCCAATTGGTGTTATAGATGGAGAAGTCTTGAGGATACTGTTGGTTCACATTGGCAACTGTTGCAACAGTCAGATATCCAAGCGGAACCCAAGCTAAGATGAAGATCGTGATTTGAAGAACCTCTTTCCATCCCATCCATATCTCTCCATGTGGTGTACCTATCTCTCCCTAACTGCAACTGCACCTTCAATCCTTGGATAAATGTCAGTAAAGACCTTGATTGCCTGCTCATACTTGTCACGGGGAATTTCGTGACCCGAGAACCGGGCTTCTTCATATGCGTGTACAAAGGTCTCAACTCCTTCTGCATCGAGAGGTATGACCTTCAGGACCCTCTCAATGTACTCCCTTGCTGTCTCAGCGGATGTCCTCTCAGACCCAATCTTCATGCCGCACATCTGCTCAAATGTTCGGTATGCAAGTGTAATTGCTGCCTCATACTTGCCTCCGTCTGCAAGCTTCTTGATGTTCCGTAGTTTCCCAGGAATGTCAACTGAGGCAACAGCCCTGCTGGTGCTATGGAACATGCCCTTAACGAAGTAGAGGTACATGAGGACAACAATGATGGCTCCTGTAAGAGCGACCGCTGGCATTACTATTTCAAGCAACTGCATCGATATCACCTAACCAATGAATCATAAACTTCTGCTGAACGGCTCCGTAATCTAAAACCGAGGAAACCAGATCTTCCTCGGCCATATCTGTACCTTGCAACGATAATCATCGCCACAATTGCCTCCATTCCAATAGCCACAATCCAAGTAATTAACAAAGCTGCGTCCAACCCCGGAGGAGCACCAGATGTTATTTGGAATGTATGACCTTCACTGACTACGGTGCCATCTGCCATAATAAACTCGGCCACGAAATAATATGTGCCTACCCTACTGAACGGAGTCGACAGGGTATATGAGAAGGTACCTGAACTGTCTGTGGTGACGCTAATGCTCCCACCAGTATAGTTGAGCGTTAGCCTGACGGTTGCACCAACAATAGGGTTGTGCGCAGGAGCACCATCGACTAGCTGTCCGGTCAGATGGACTTGGTTGTTCACTACCGCATAGTCAGGACCCAGTGAGCGGATAACGACCTGGTCATATATATGAATGGAGTGTTCAGTCTGGCCCGTAGACCCCTCAACGAACTGAGTCCCACTGAAGACGAGCCTTGCAACGAAGTACCCGCTCCCTCCAGACCATGAGCCACTCAAGATTACAGTCTGAGTGGTGTTCGAGCCTTGTACTAAAGGAATGTCGGTAATGTAAGTATCATTCAAGTATAGTGAGAGCGATCCACCAACGGGGGTATTGCCATCGTCGTCTGCTATCGAGAAGGTGACTGCAAATGACTGAGTAGGCATTACGTCGGAAAGACTGTCAAATACAACGCTGGTGGTTGATTGAATGTGGACTTCAATTATCCAGAACGCAGGTGCCCCTTGACGGTCATAATTTGGAGAACTGAATCCGACACTAATATTCTTGTAACCGTATCCTATCGAGTTACGAATAAGAAAGCTCACACTGAAGCTGCCAGACGAGTCTGTTGTCGCGTACTGTCCAGCCCGAGTCCCGTTTGTCAGGATTTCCAGAGGGACCCCTTCATCAGCACCACCACCATTTGTGACGGTGCCTGAGATGACCAGGGTCTCGCCACGGAGAATGACTGTGGTTGGTTGAGCGTCCAGGTCAATAGAAGCGAGGTCGTGAATCTGTAGGTCTGACTCATTGGTCTGCGCATCTTGGTATGCTTGAGACGGCTTGTCAAACGCAAGATAGTAAGTTATGTTTCGCACAGGCTCAGACCATGGAAGGAGATACGAGTAGGAAAACGACCCGCTGACATCAGTGACCGTGATCCTTTGTAGCGTGGCGCCATCCCAGATGACCAGTACGTCATAGCCGACCATGGGAGTACCATTGCCAAATGTGAGACTGCCAGTGAAGATAATTGTGTTTCCACGATAGATTGAGCTGTGGTCGCCACTTCCAGTTAGGACTACTGGAATCTGTTCCACACTCACCATAGCATAGCTCCAGCTGGCAGCAATCAATGGGGCTCCGGAGGAACAGTTGGCGATGATAGTAGTGAAACCCAGTTCAGCAGTATTAGTCACCCTATACCATAGCTCAAAGAAGCCACTGCCATCTGTGGTCCTGACCGCAATCTGAACTGGACTTGATGCTGACTGACTCTGCCAGTAGATAGTGACAGTAGCGCCTGTATAAGCGCCCCCAGTGTCCAAGTCCAGAGTACCATTGATGTAGAGCCACTCACTGCGATAGACAGGATTAGGGCTCACATTAAGGGTCCAGATGATATTAATGGCATCTATAGAGATAGTGGTTGCAGGAATATATGTGAAACTGGCAATCCAATTGTGGCTGGAATTGAATCTGACCGTTATACTGTGTGTACCGGTTGGTGTGTCAGTAGGAATGCGCCAGTATCCAGTGAATGAACCATCTCCTGCAGTGACCGTCGTATTAACAGGTATTCCATCCACTAGAATCTCGATCACTTGACCGCCGAACTGGACATCGGGGGATAGATCATACCAGAGTGTACCAGTCACAACAACAGTTTCAGCAAGCTTATAGCTGGTCACTCCACCTGTGTCGAACCCAGTAATCAGCGTCTGCCATTGTTGGAGGGCCAAGGTTTCATAGTTCGAAACCGTGCCTGCAATGAGAGGACTCCCGCTGTACACGGCATAGATGTCAATGCCTGTCCAGACTGTGTCCTCAGACATCTTAGCGTAGGTGAACTGGACTACCCCTGATGGATCAGTCTGATATGTCCCGAGATCCCAATTGGTGCCATTGTTCCAATAGAAGGTGAGCCAAATTCCTTTAGCATTGGTTCCATTATTTGCGAAGTATGCATGCGCTTGAATAGTAACCGTTTCATTGAGATACACGGGGTTGGGGAGGACAGTGAGATCAATCGTAAGGGCATACCTAGCTACTGAGAACGTTACTCCCGGCAGCGAACTTGCGTTTTCCCACAGAGGCACTGAGGTAGTAAATGTAGCCCATGTGGTGACAGATCCCTCGGGGTCAACCCCTGGACTTAGATTATAGAACAGCTCGTAGTAGCCCGTACCATCTGTCAAAAACGGCCAGGATTTTATGGTCGTTCCATTATCCCAGTATAGCCAAATCTGCTGGTTGGCCAGCGGTGTTGAGTTATCCGTGTATGTCAGCCACCCCCAGACATGTACAACTTCATCGATGAAATAGGCTGAGCTGTTGGTATAGGTCGTAAGAGTCATGGAGTATAAGATTAGATTAACGGTCCTTGTGAGGGACACTGCATTATCCCAAAGGGGATTTGTGCTGGTATATTGCGCCCAGACATAGACAGCTCCAAGAGCATCATTCAAGGAGCAATTATACTGCCAAGCAAAACCGCCTGTGCTGTTGGTCGTCTTGGCAAAAGTATACACTCCCGTGCTATTCTGATAAAAGACGGTGATGGTTGCACCAGCCACAGGACTCCCAGTCTTGTCAAGTGTAAGCGTTCCGGAGAATGCAATGTTTTCATCAAGATGCACATTGTTGGAAGCGACATTCGCATCAAGGGTCAGCTGATAGAGCTGCAAGGTAAGAGATGGACTGAGCACCGCGCTAGAGCTGCTATATGTGGGGTCTGAAGAGGTATGATTGACCCATACTGAAACAGTACCAACGCTGTCCTTGGATGGAGTACAATTATAGATGAATGAATACAATCCTGATGCGTCTGTATACACGGTAAAGGTGTTGTCTGTCCCGTTGTACCAATGGATAGTAACCGGCATTCCTGCCAGAAAAGTACCGTTCTCATGCTGAAGACTACCGTAGATGCGAACGCTCTCATTCACGTGGACTACAGTTGTGTTAGAAAAGACCGTGATGTATGAATTGTAGTTTCTGACAATAATCGAGAGATGCTGCGATTCATTGCTGTACAGCTGTGGAGAGGTAGAGGAGTAGTTCGCCCAGAGACTGATGGTCTGCAGATTGTGATTAAGTGGGACTGTGTAGTTGAAAGTGTAGATCCCAGTGCCAGCGCCTGTCATTACATTGGCGATGTTATATACCGAACCATTGTCCCACCATAAAGAAATCGGGTATCCACCGAGCGGCACTGGGTATTCCGATAGATAGAGAAATCCTTGAATGTCAAGCGTTTCCCCTACGACAACTGAACTCTGAATTGTTTCGATATAGACAATGACATCGAACCGTTTCAATGTTATACTGAGGACTGCTGAGGATGAAGACTGATAAATCGGTTCCACAGAGTTGAACTCAGTCCAGTAAGTGACGGCTCCTTCAGAGAATGCGGGCATTGTATAATTGAACTCATAGTATCCGCCTGTTGTTGTCGTTGTAGTGTTGTGCCAGATAGTGCCATTGTTCCAGCTTAGGTATACATCAATAGTACGCCCGACAATTGGACTACCATCTGATGTAGCCGTAAGGTTGCCGAAAATCGTGAGGTTGTTGTAGACAAACACGGGCTGGGGATCCCTCGGAGTAGAGTCGATTGTCAGAGTCGTTGAGCCACTCTGCACGATCACTTGGATGGGAGTGCTTATCCCACCTGCAACATCCGGAAGAGTTGAAGTGTAATTCACTTCGGCATCATAGGTTCCAGTAGGCTGAGATATGGGGATGACATAGCGATAGTTGAAACCTGCTGTGCTATTC
>CAYPUO010000011.1:0-15269 GCA_964413775.1 uncultured archaeon | reverse complement strand
GAGCTGTACTCTTCTATGGCCCACCAGGGACTGGGAAGACTCTGATGGCTCGAGCACTCGCTCATGAAGCTAATGCACAGATCATTGCTACAAAGGCATCTGACCTCATCGGGACCCATGTCGGAGATGGCGGCCGCAGGATTAGCTCACTCTTTGAAGAGGCTAGGAAGATGGCTCCCTCTATTGTATTTATTGACGAGCTTGATGCAATTGGGCTAGCGAGATCATTCCAATCAATCCGAGGGGATGTTTCTGAAGTTGTTACAGCGCTGCTTGCAGAACTCGACCGCACAGATGAGAGGTCCGGTGTTGTAGTTATTGGCGCAACAAACGCCTTGATGCTCATAGATACCGCCATAAGAAGCAGGTTTGACTCATCGTTTGAGTTTGGAATCCCCAATGCAGAAGAACGGCTGAGGATTTTGGAGATGTACACAAAGCGATTGCCTATCCCAATTGACTTTAATCTTCGAGAACTGGTTGGGATGACAGATGGTTATTCTGGTCGAGACCTGAGAGACCGAGTCCTTAAAGAAGCTCTTCACCAAGCTATTTCTGAAGACAAGTCCATGATATCTCTTAAGGATGTAGTCGGAATAATCGAAGGCATAGGGACTAAGAAGGCACCTGAGTACACTGTCTAATCCTTCATCATATCATAGA
Source organism: uncultured archaeon (assembly GCA_964413775.1). GTDB lineage: Archaea > Asgardarchaeota > Thorarchaeia > Thorarchaeales > Thorarchaeaceae > MP5-2226. The sequence goes on along the minus strand of CAYPUO010000011.1, from coordinate 14,606 downwards.
CTGCTCCAAGACTTGGCACACCGAGGGTACTAAGATGAAACTGGTGATAATCACGGGTATGCAAGGCGCCGGGAAGGGGGTGCTGTCTGATGCTTTCAGTTCAGCTGGTTTCCCAGTAATCATAATGGGTGATGTCATTCGCTCAGAAGCTATTAGAAGAGGACTGGAGCCAAACCCTGAAAACACAAAAGAAGTGATGCTTGAGTTGAGAGCAACTGGAGGTCCCGGGGCAGTTGCCTTGAGATGTATAGACGAATTGAAGGCCGAATGTGCAGAAACTGTTGTAATTGAAGGTTGCAGAAGCATAGCCGAGATTGATGTCTTCGATGACTATGCAGAATCATTGACGATAATATGTGTCCATGCATCTCCATTCACACGGTTTGAGAGATTGAAAATTCGAGCAAGGGATGATGCACCACCAGACTGGGCCACGTTCAGAGAGCGCGATCTACGTGAAATCAGTGTAGGACTTGGAGGGGTCGTTGCTCTCAGTGATATTATGCTTGTTAATGAGGATAGTCTTGAAGACATGGAGCAAGTATCTATTAAAGTCGCTAAGAGGTTCTTGTAAAGTGCAGATTTCCATACGATGCCCTGTGTACCCCACAGAAAACCATGACAGCCTACTGAAATCAGTCTGCGCTTTTTTTCCATCTTTGCATTTCGATATGGCTCAAGAAGAACGGATGACATGGATAGAATCCATCCCTTCAGATCAGAGTGTTTTCCGAGCACTGAGAGAGATTGTCCATGAGATGAGGATAATTGACGTTGTTAGAAAGCTTCTAGAAACGAGCTGGACAGGGTCTATGTTCACGTTGAAACTCGATAAACAAGCTGCGTTCAGAGGGAAGTTGCATTTTATTGATGAACCAGATAATCCCCCATTGGGTGCGATTGAGATTACCGCTTTGTGTGAATCTCAAGAGGAGTATGAAGTCTTCAAGCAGCGATTTACACCCCCGACAAAGAACGGAAAAATCACCAAGAACTAAAACTCAGCCAAGAGCAGTTCTCTGACTAGGCTTCTATGAACCCGAATCGGTATCTGGAGTTTTACGCGGCCTCCAAGGCTCTCAATCAGAGATTTCAATTTCATCTTGGAGCTTCCACAGATACAGAGAGATACTGATGTCTGATTCTCACGGCACAGCTGTTTCAGAAATCGTTCAATGAGGGCAGTTGCTGTTTCTCCTCTTGTTGAGCTCGTCCGACCATACGGTGGGTCTGTTACGATTTTGTCAAACCTACTAATCGGTAAATGACGTGAGTCTGCCTGAATAAGCGAGGAATCAGAGAATTCTGGTGATTCTAGGTTTGACTTGGCACCTTCTAAGAGGGTCCAACTCATATCAATACCCGTTACAAGCGCTCCAAGCCCAGCAGCTTCAGCAAGGATACCTCCGCCTCCACAGAAAGGGTCAATCATTTTCTGGGCAGGCATTACTCCGCCGATGTTGCACATAACCCGCGCTAGTACTGCATTCATCATACTTGGATGAAAGAAGGGCATACTTCTTCGTCTAATCTGAATCATTTTCCTGTAGACCGTAGAGTAGTTTGATTCACAAAGGAGCAGTCTATTCCTACAGATAACCAATGTGAGAACCATCTCAGGATGTTTCAATGAAACGGATGCACCTGATAAATCTCTGATCCTTGCTCCAAGAATTCTTTTCATTTCTAGTCTTTCTTTTTCTTCCAAAAGGGAATCAGCATCTAGAATCCTTACAGCAAATCTTGTCCTTTCGTCCAGCAGATTCGCGAACATCTTCGCGCTCACTAGTTCTTGTAACTCGCCAAGATTACGAGATTCCAACAAGACTTCTCCTGTTTCTCTTACAAGAACAGCTCTATCCAATAAGAACTCAACCGGGCTCACCGAGCAGTCTAGTAGCCCCAGCTTGTTGTACCATATAGATGATATAATAGGCGACTTTATTCTCACAAGGACTTCAGCTTCAGCTCTTGCGAGAGGCACATTTTCGCCTAGTAGATAGACATAGAATGTTGTCACTCACACATCACTCGTAAAGATTATCTCCGCCCAAGAAAATACGTTGAAACTCACCATAGAGTGTTTCAAAGCCTGTGACCTGTTTTCCGGACACGGGGATAATATTAGAAGTGTTTCCAATATCTCGCAGTATCCTTAGTACAGAAGAAGAGAACTCTCTAATCAGACCCGTAGAGGAGGTGTCCAGTGCTTCTTCAAGTGAAAAGGGCTCCTCCGACCAACCCACAATTTCATCAATTTCGCTTTGGGAAAGAATATCTGTCTTACTAAGCAAGTTAAGCTGGGGAAGTCCAAAACGGATGTTGATAGACATACCCAGCAATAGCGAAGATAAATAGCCTGAAGGTATGCGTGCAATGTTAGAGTCCAGTAGATACAATGATAGCGCTAGATTCTGACCACTCAGACCAGAAACCATGAGAGGGCCCGAATTTCTATAAGCAAATAACTCCATTTGGCCAGGACAGTCAACTAATACATAATCTCTGCCCAGGTCTTCAATCTCATTTCGAATATCATCCACATGCCCAACACCCATATCAAGAGACGCGACCAAAGCGCCATTAGGACCGAGCCCAAACTGCTGCATGATTTCCCCATAGTCAACATAATCCCTGACATCAACATCAGATGTGTATGGTGGCGACTCAACACCGGGGTCAAGATTGACCACTGTCACGCTAATCTCTGACGAAACCAGCCAATCCTCAAGAGATGCTGTGAGAAGTGACTTTCCAGAACCCGCAGTTCCAACAACAAACATGAAGAACATATAGGTAGTCAAAGCTGTTGGCGCTTTGAGTTCTTTGGTCATATCAAGAAGCTATTTGTTTCGTCACTTGACGATTTACATATGCGGTATTGTGATAAGTCTTATCTGAGCAGCAGGTTCTACATGAACCATGGATCAAAGTGAGGCCCTACAGAAACTTGCAGAAACAATGGCTGGAGAGATTTGTCTATCTGAAAGTGATCCAGGGGCCATAATGAAACGTTGGCGGGAACGGTTTCAAATATCTCAAAAGGATCTTGCAAAGCACTTGGGTGTGTCGCCATCTGTTATTAGTGATTATGAGAGTGGAAGGCGCAAGTCTCCACGCGTCGAAACCATAAAACGCTTTGTTGAGGGTCTCATTGATATGGATGCAGCAAGTGGCGGGAGAATAGCTATAGCGCTCAAGAAGCTGGTTACCCCGGAAATCGCATCAGATGCAATACTGGATAGTAGAGAGTTTCGTGTCCCAATACCTGCACGATTGCTGGTTGAAAGCCTAGACTGTACAGTCCTGACTCACAAGAGTCTATTGGACCATGATATCTACGGATATACAGCACTCGATAGTGTAAAGGCGATTGTCACTCTGACACCTCAACAATTGTTGAAACTCTATGGTGGTACTACTCAGAGAGCCGCAATCCTTACAAATGTATCAACTGGAAGGTCTCCAATGGTTGCGATTAAAGCAAGCCAGATTGGAACATCAGCTGCAGTAAAGCCCGCTGTTGTCATCCTCCAGGGAGTGAACGAATTGGATCCCTTGGCAGTAAGAATCGCAGATAGTATCCATATACCCCTCTGTGTTTCAAATATTAAGACTGCTGAGGAGTTGGTAAAAGAACTCAGGATGTTCGAGCTACACTAACACAAATGCAAAAGGTGAGTTGTATGAATTTCAATATAGAGATAAACGATCCAATACATGGTTTTGTCGGACTGACAGATTTAGAAACTAATATCATTAATTCTGAGCCTTTTCAACGGCTTCGAAGGGTGAAGCAGCTGTCAGGAGCCCATTATGTCTATCCTACTGCCGAACATACTCGCTTTGGACATTGTGTGGGTGCTATGTATCTCGCAGGACTTACGGGCAAGCGACTACTTGGTCAACTAGGTTTAGATGACGATGCATTACAGGAAGTGAGGTTGGCAGGTCTACTCCATGATTTGGGCCACGGACCCTTTAGTCATGTTTTTGAAGAGCCTCTCATCGAACGGCAGGGGAAGAATCATGAGGATGTGACTGAATGGATTATAAAGGAAAGTGTAGTTGGAGATATAATCGAGGAGGGCGGCATCCAGGCAAGGCGAATCGCTGATCTAGTTCGAGGACGCAGGACAAAGAAGAATGATAGTGTCGTAAGTGGTATCGTGGCCGGACAGATAGATTCAGACAAGATGGACTACCTAATCCGAGACTCGTTTTATTGTGGAGTCAATTATGGTCTTGTTGATATTCACCGCCTTATTGACAGCATTGAAATCTCAAGCGATAATGAGCTCCATTTCGATCTGGCTGCTAGAGGTGCACTAGAATCATTTCTTGTTGCTCGCTATGAAATGTTTCTGAATGTCTATTACCACAAGACTGTGCGTAGTGTAGAAGTAATGCTCATCAAGCTCATAGACGCAGCAGACAAAGTACTTGATCTCACCGCCTTTTCCACACCTGCTGAATTTCTTTCACTAGACGACATGTCTCTAGTGTCTCGCATACGCAGAATAGACCCCTCCGAATCCGATGATGCACGTGAAGCTGCCAGAATAATGAATATGCTTGATTCTCGTGTCCTGTATAAGTCGGCATTTGAAAAGGTCCTTCATACTGAAGACCGCTTTGTTTCAAAGGTGCTTACAAAGAGAAAGGTACGCGAGAGTATTCAGGAAGAGATTGCCTCTATGGCGAAAGTTCCCCCAGAAGACGTGATTGTTGATGTACCTACTCTCCCATCAGTTCCCTATAATCCCCACCAGCTCGACCCCATGGAGATCCGGATTTTCGAAGTGGTAGAAGGAAAGAAAGTTGCTAGAAAACTATCAGAGTTCTCAAATATCGCTCAAACGATGCGAGTATACTTGGATGTAATCAGAGTGTATACATTTGACCGCAATCGAACGAAGGTAGAACGAGCTGCCCGAGAAATATTCCAGGAGGTTCCTAGTGCAGCACTCATTCATATGTAAGAGAAGCAAACCTCTGCAGTTTCCAACATTTAGGAGGTTATATACTCAACTCTGGGATTTATCAATGGACCTTTTTTCGGTCCGGAGCTAAACCTATGACAGAAGATCTCAATGAAGCATTACAGAATATCAAGACCATTACTGGTGTTGAGAATGTTGTACTCATTCAAAAGGATGGGTTACCTGTAGCAAGTGCTGGAGTATGGTTTAGCAAAGAAGAGGTTTTTGCAGTTGCGTCATCTACGTGCGCGATTTTCGGTGTCGGGCGACTTATTCATGGGGACTTCAAGTATCTTCTTATGGAATCAGAGGCATCCAAAGTATTCCTAGCATCCCTACCAAACAATCCCGATTACTTTCTTACCATCACTACAGCACCACGAGTCAATCTGGCTGCTCTTTTCATAGAGATGAAAGATAGTATGTCTCGTATTTCCTTTTTGCTCAAACAACATATCGACGGCAGACTTCCTCCTCTGCGTTCGTATAGTCAGGAGGAAACTCAAAGGGTTCTCAATGGGTTTGCTGTAGCCGATGGCGTTTCTCCAACATATTCGACTTCTCGGTCAATCATATCGCTTGATCGTTCACAGGCACTAGCATTGAGGTCGATTCTTAGGCAAATCCATGACAGCATTCCCAATATCGAGTCTGTCTTCCTGTCACTAAGCGGAGGAGTAAGAGTTTCACTTAATGGATTTACAAATGACCGGTTGGCCGCTATGTCATTTGCACTACATGATGCTTCTGAGCGAGTTGTTCGGACATTAAGGAACAGTTCTCTTCAAGCGGTTCTCTGTGAGACAGAAAACACTCGCCATTTTATCTATGCAGTACCAAATGGGGTCTTCAGTCTCTGGGTAAAGAGAGATACACAAAAACTAGGTTTGATGCGGTTACTACTCAAGCACTACATTACCGAAACCCAACGGCTGCTAAGCGCAGCAGCAGTAACACAACCTGCACTCCCACAAGATTTGCGTGAACTGATTCTCTCCGAACGACCAAAGAAAGACCTTCTCTTAGCGAGGCGAAATACATGAGCTACTCCATACTACGACTCATCGAGCTCCTAGACAGCGAGTTCCCTTTGTTACTGAACTCAATAACGAAACGAATTCCAATACTTGTTACGGGAATAGATCTCGAACTTGTGGACGACCTAGTGGACAGTGTTGCTTCTCTTTGTCCGCATCGACATGAGTTGGTTTTTTGGAGAGACTTCACTTCAGAGGATGAGATTCTTTCGGTATGGGAGGAAGAGAAGCATAACTATGAGGTCAACAGAACAGTCGTATGCAGTTTCGCATCCAACCTAAAACTTGGGCTAGAACGAATCAAGCAGTTCTCAGGATGGATTATTGGCGTTCCAATCGGAACTAGCTCTGTTGGTATGTACGTAAGTCAATCTCAACTAGACGAAGTAATCACTCATATCTCTCAGTCATCAAAAGCATGTGGTGTTCTTAGTTTATTAACGCCATCTACTATGAGATTTGAGCTGGTCAATGCATCAGAAGGTGGCCTTGAGGTAGAGAAACGCATTGTCAATAAGATTCTAACCCGAAAAACACAGTCACTTGAACGCATTCGTCGTCTCCTCAGCAAGTCTTTGAGAGGAGCAAAGGTTTCTGATGGAATCATTAATGCCGTACTCAAACTTGACGATGAGTCTGAAAAGATTACTGACGATATGTTTGTGGAAGAAATCAGCAATTTCGTCCATGCAGCAAGGAGAGCAGTAACGCTTCTCTCTCGAATCAGATTGGCTAGAGAACTTGGTACATCCACAGTCCTAACCGAACGAAATCTATACGAAGCAATAGGTTGGGATGGAGGTGATCTGGTTGATTTGATCCAGTTTATCCGTGCTGAGTGGCATGAGAACTTTTCCGATTGTGTAAAGATTGGTGCCCTATCTGGTCTTGGGGCATTTGTTGATAGCATGTGGGGGACATAGGAGATTATCACTTGATTGTAGACTATGGCAACAGGACTGTGGGTTTGAAAATCGTGTTCTTTGGACCTGCAATGAGCGGAAAGACAACATCTATTCAGTGGCTTTTCAGAAGTCTGGACTGTGCAGATCGACTGACATCAATCGAAAACACTGTAGGCAGAACGATGTTCTGTGATTTCGGCACAATTCCCTTTGCACTTGGCGACAGCTGGACAATAAACGCTCATATTTGGTCAGCTACAGGTCAGGACTTCTATCGTTCTACAAGGGAAGTGGTACTAGTGGGGGCGGATGGAGTCATCTTCGTAGCAGATTCGCAAGAGAATCTCCTTGATGAGGATCTAGCTAGCTGGAACGAATTGATGTCACTCATTTCAGAAGAAGAGCGCCCACTTCCGATTGTAGTATGCTTGAATAAACAAGATCTTCCCAATGCGATTAGCGAGGAACATCTCAGAAGCCGTTTCAGACTTGCTTCATCCATTCCTATTCTAAAAAGCGTAGCAATGAATGGTCTGAATGTTATCGAGGCATTTGAACTCCTGTTTCACGATGCACTAAGGGCCAGTGCAATGGTTGAGCCCATACCATGACCAAAACACAACGATTACTTTATACGAGTCAAAAATCGCAGAAGAAGTATCTTGATTTCTACAAATAGAGGTTACTAGAGCGAGGCCGTCTACTTGGAATCTGACAAGAAACATACCAGATTCATTTTTGTTACTGGTGGTGTCCTCTCGGGGATTGGAAAGGGGGTCACCACGGCATCAATAGCAAAGCTGCTTCAATTCAGAGGATACAAGATTAGACTCCTGAAGATTGATCCGTATCTCAATATTGATGCTGGCACAATGAATCCAATAGAGCATGGCGAAGTTTTCGTCACAGACCAAACATGGACATTCCGTCCTGTTGAGGGTGCTGAGTTCAATATTTCCGAAATTGATCTAGACTTCGGAACGTATGAACGATTTACAGGAATTGAGGTACACCCTTCTCAGAACATAACATCTGGACAGATCTATCTGTCCGTTATTCTGAGTGAACGGAAAGGAATCTACTTGGGTAGAACTGTCCAGATAATTCCTCATATTACTGACAGAATCAAGAAACGGATTTGGGATGCCGTATCGCAAGAGCCCGTACCCGACATTGTCCTGGTTGAAATCGGTGGCACTGTTGGCGACATTGAAGCGATGCCATTCTTAGAATCTGTACGGCAGCTTGCACAGGAAGTTGGCAGAAACAATGTTGCATTTGTTCATGTAACTCTAGTGCCGTATATGGCATCGGTCGGCGAATTCAAAACAAAGCCAACGCAGCACAGTGTAAGGACTCTCCAAGGACTTGGTTTCCAACCAGATGTTGTGATATGCAGAGCAGAGAATGAGTTGACAGAGTCTGCCAAGCAGAAGATTGCACTATTCTGCAACGTTTCCGAAAATCGAGTAATATCCAATCCTGACATCCCTGTTATATATCAACTGCCATTATCGTTTGAAAAACAGGGTCTAGGGGCTGTGATTACAGGACATCTAGGACTTGAAGACAGAACACCTGAAACAAAGCAGTGGAGTGAAATTGTCAAGTCTTATGAAACTGCTAATCAGTGTGTAACAATTGCAATGCCTGGGAAATACACACGACTGAGTGACTCATATAAGAGCATCAATGAAGCGCTATCGCATGCCGCGGCGATGTGCAAGACAAATATCAAAATCAAATGGATTGAAACTGAAGAACGATGCGATCTCAGCTGTTTGAGTGATGACCTTGCTGATGTTGACGGAATCCTACTGACACCCGGGTTTGGTGAGCGTGGCGTAGAGGGGATGATTAATGCAGCTACTGTAAGTCTAGAAAAGCAAATTCCATTCTTGGGTATCTGCTATGGAGCTCAGTTGGGAATAGTTGCTTTTGCAAGACATGTAATGGGCTGGAAGGGTGCGCACACCACCGAAGTGGACAGTAACAGCCTCTATCCAGTCGTGGACCTAATGGACGACCAAAAGGCCACTGAGGACATGGGTGGGACGATGAGACTCGGAGGGCACGAGGTCGTTATACAGAGTGAAACACATCTCTTCTCACTCTATGGAGAATCAAGAGTTCGAGAAAGATTCAGGCACCGTTTTCATCTAATTGGGAGGTACGTAAACCGAATGCGAGAAAATGGGATGAGGGTTTCTGCATATGATTCAACTGGCACTATTATCAATGCAGTAGAACTGGAATCTCACCCATTCTGGGTAGGCGTTCAATTCCATCCAGAGTTCAGGTCCCAGCCAGGGAAGCCTCACCCACTTTATCTTGGGTTAATAAGGGCCGCACTGGAATATAGAAGTAAGAGGGAAACGTAGTGGACAAGAATCTCGACAAGATGCTATCGCTTCTGGTTGAAGAGATAGAGCGAGTCGAGGATACCAGACGGCGATTTGGTAATGTGATGCAAGAACTGAAACTTGTGCTTGACATTGGAAAATATCCTGCACTTGCTACCGACTATGTTGAACAGCAGTTCATCACCAAAATCATGCCTTCACGCTTGGAGGGACTGAAGATTGCAGGTATTGATGGTGGTCTAATCCGGAAACGTTTCAGATCGATGGACCTCCTGTTAACTCGAGGTATTGCCGTTATCTTTCGATTTACCGTGGATACTGGCCCACAGGTCGAATTCTATCCGGATGCATTCCCGGAGCCAAAAGCCAAACTGATTATGTTATCAATGTCAGGACCAGAGCTAGACCAGCTGGCGTCACTCGAGAGGATTGCAGAGGAACTACGCGTGACTATATCTGCTCTTGACCACTTTCATATTGATATCATCTTGATGGATGGCAGTCTTTTTTATCATCCCCGTGATCGCCCTCCAGCTGGTACTGTAGCAGAAGAGAAGTTTCAGGAAGTATTAGCCCTATACAGGCAACTCTACAATAAGGCATCGAAAAAACCAACTATGCTTGTAGGAATAGTAAAGGACAGTAGGTCCACCAGACTTGTCAATACACTTGGCGAAATCTTCCCTCATATACTTAGAAACCCGACCATTTTTGAGAAGATGCAGGGTATTGACTATCGCTGGCTCCTTAAGATTTCACGAGACTGTGACTTACTGGACACATTTCTTAAGGAAGGCGAGCGCACCTCTGCTTTTCGCTATGCAAGTGAGCTTACACAGAACTCTAACTCTCTCCATACTGACTTGGCTCCCTGGGCATCATCGATTTGGGTTACTTATCTGAAAACTGCCAGAAACGATTTGCCTCTCCGCATTGAAATCATGGTCAAATCAGATGGAAACGAGGGCATTGAGCAAATGAACCGTGCTCTCTCGGCGATTCTGCCTGTATCGTGTCAACACCCTGAGTATGGACTTCCAAGTCCAATTGTGGAAGCCGACGCCAGGGCAAAGATTAGCAATAACGAAGCGCGTCTGGTAATCGATCGATTAATGGCACTATCAGGGCTTACGTACTCAACTCTTGAGAAACGTAGGTCCAGAAACCCATTTGGAGGCTGAAACTACGGATGAATCAATCTGGAAGCAGACTCGGAACTGTAATCTGCACGAACGAAGACCCCAATGTATCACATTTCTCTTTTGTACTAGAAGGAGGAATGAATGAAACAACTGTGCGAAGAGGCGAGTTTGTCACTGTTGAAACAGAGTTTGGGACAGTCATTGCGAGGGTACAAGACCTTGTCCGGACGAATAGATACTTCCAGCATGCGGAGGCAGTACGCGAATACCAGTCTCGAGGGGAACCACTGAGGTCAATATTTCCTACAGACCGCTGGCAATATACAATTGCACAGACTAAGGTCGTGGGATTCTGGATTAACGGAAGGACAGTCCGGCCCTATACATCAGTATCACCTGGTGCGGTTGTCAGACGCACAGACGAAGATGTTCTGGCCAAGTTCTTACGATTGGACACTGAAGACGGACTGAATCTCGGCAAAATAGTCAATCACCAGCTGGATTTTGTTGCCTCTGTTGACAGATTGTTTTCGAAGCACCTTGCAATCTTGGCCATGTCGGGTGCTGGCAAAAGCTACCTAGTTTCTGTGATGCTAGAAGAGCTGCTAATGAGAACAAAAGATCAGGGCCGCCTGAGTGTAGTCGTCATTGATGTCCATGGTGAATACTCATACCTCAAAGAACTGACACCTAAGGATCTTGGTCTTCCCGATGGCTCGTTTGAAATAGAGCATATTAGGGGCTCACATGTCCAGATCCCTGTCAATATACTGAGTGCGGAGGCTCTAAGCTCCTTTGTAAGTGGGATGTCAGATGTGCAAAGACGGGACCTACGTAGAGTCATTTCTAGTCTACAAGAAACCTGCAAGGATGGCTATACACTCAATGATATCATTGAGATTGTGAAATCTGACGATACAATCAACAAGAGCACTCGCGAGGCTCTGATTGGATGGCTATTCAATCTAGAAGACACGGCACTTTTTGGCAAAGAAGCAGTCCCAGAAATACAAAACATCATTCGTCCGGGGAAAATCACACTTGTTGATCTTAGTGACTTTGTCAGCCTGAAAAAGAAGCAGATTATCGTATCGCATCTCACAGGTGAGCTACTCTACCACCGGCGGCAAGGTAATATTCCTCCATTTCTCCTTGTCCTTGAAGAGTCACACCAATTTTGCCCTGAAAGTCGACATGAGCTTGCACTTCCGAAGTCAAAAATCGAAACCATTGCCCGAGAAGGACGGAAATTCTATGCGCTCCTTTGTCTGATAACCCAGCGTCCTGTTAAGCTCTCCACAACTGTGCTGAGCCAATGTAGCAATCAGGCGATTCTGAGGTGTACCAATCCATATGATTTGGATCATATTGGTAAGTCTAGCGAAGGGATTGATCGTGCATCATTGGATGCAATTACCACACTCGAAGTCGGAGAGGCACTGTTTGTAGGAGAAACCGTTTCTGTTCCTACCTTCGTCAAGATAAGACAGAGAGTATATGAGCCCTCAGAACAAATAAAGAGCCTTACTGAAGCCATAAAGAAGGCGGAGAAATAGTTTCATCTGTATATGTAATCCATAATCTGATAAGTCGAAACTCGAACTATCTTCACTGGGGCTAAGGCAATCGATGTCTGATGACCACGAAATCGACGAAATTGAGAGAATAATCGATGAGATGCAAGCCAGGCTTGTCGAATTGTTCGATCAGTTCAGAGAACTCAGAATTCGTCTTGGTCAGAGGGACACGAATGGAAGTATCCCCATATTCTCGAAAGTGGAGCCCACAGAAGATCATAAGTTTCCAGACACAGCTAAACCTACAGACTTGTCAGAGGACGTTTCTACCACCCCAAGTCCTCCAGTATCAGAGGCCACATCCAATCATAAAGACGATTATCCAGCTGATGTTACAGTGTCTCGCCTTCTTGACCCGATTAGCCATGAGCTAATGAGCGACAGTTCTCCTGCTGAGGTCATTGCCGAATACGTGCAGTCTGCAAAAGACGAGTTAATCTCTGGTTCCGCGCCAAACGGCAAGGTAGCAAGGGATATGGATATAGTCCTTAAATTCCTGCGGGCAAGAGGTCGGCGCAGTATACGCCCTGAAGAACGTGAGAACATTCTAAGACGCATAAGAAGATGGAAAGCCCATCTTAGTAAGTGAGCAGATTGATTCAGATGGGCCCTTTCATTTCACTATACATCAATGATAATTCTCTTGATTTTGGTCTTTGAAATCTTCTTCAGGCCATGTTGTCCTGGTTCATATCTGTAGTCCAAAAGACCGGCTTCGTATAGTATCTTAATCTGCGCACTGGCGTTTGCTTCAGTCCCACCCAGAAACGACGCGACACGAGTCACATCCTTTTCCCCATCAAGGAGAAGTTTGAGGATGTCCAAGCGAGTCTTTGAAGAGAGTGCACGGCCAATTCGTAGAATCTCATCGACGTTATTGATTTCTAAAGTTTCCGACAAGGTCACACCTCATATCGAGTTGCCGATTCATTCAAGTACGGGTTTAATAATATTACTGTAACTGAAAATGGTAAAGGTGTCTCTGTGTCGGCAGAATTATGGTGCACCAATTTCCGCATGTTAATCCTTATAGGAAGACTCACGAATCCTAGTCTTAGTGCAGGGATATGGACGATGGAACCGAACTTATCATGGGATTTGATATTCTTCCTTCCCATAGCCCAAAATCAAAGACAGCTCCTAAATTTGCAGCCGCCATTGTGAAAAATGGGGTTGTACTCAACGAATTTCCCGAGATATCTCGGGGTGCATTGGTGCGTCTAGTCAATGAGATTAAACCCCGATGGCTCTGCACTGACAATATCTTCGAAATAGTACCAGATAGTAAATCATTATTTCGTCTTGCCGAGAGAATTCCAATGACCACAGGTATTGTGCAAGTCACTGGGGTTCCTCCTCATCAGACTCCTCTCAAGATTCTTGCCAAGCGACATGGAATCTCTCTCCGCGGAAAACCATCTCCGCTTCAGTCGGCCGGTATTGCAGCACAGCTAGCTGAACTAGGAGTCGGACATAGAATTGAATGCTTCAGCGAGCAGACTGAGATCAAGGTCACTCGTGGTAGGAAGATGGGTCGAGGCGGGCAGAGCGCGAATCGATACAGACGCAAGCTCCACTCACTTATTCAACAGATGACTCGTCATATAGAGAGCGAGCTGAAGACGGCAGAGATCAAGTTTGATGAAGATATTCGCCATTCCGATTTTGGGTATGCAAGTGCTCGGATAATTGCCTATGCCCCGTTGCCAGCTATCCGTGGCTTAATTGAGTCTAAGCGCGGTGGCGACTTCAACATATTGATATCCCCAGTAAGAAAGCGGACTGAATTTGTTCCACTTGAGCTCAAACCATCTCCTGCTCAGGCAGCTCCAAGGTATTTCATTCTAGGAATCGATCCGGGCATTACAGTTGCCGTCTGCCTTTTGACTCTTGAAGGGAAGGTACACAAGCTTGTAAGCAAGAAGGGACTAGTGAGAGCAGATATTATACGGTTTGTCTACGAGGAGGGAATTACTGTTATTTTGGCCTCTGATGTCCCCCAAACCCCTAGTTTAATAGAAAAAATCGCAAGTTCAATAAATGCGCATGTGTCTACTCCTGACAAGCCAATCCCTGTATCCGAGAAACAAGAGCTGGCTCGTACATACTCGGATGACATACGAGTACACAATGCCCACGAGAGGGACGCATTGACTGCAGCTGTCTATGCTTTCAACAAGCTACAGTCCAAACTCCAGCAGATAGACCGAAGAATCCGTGATGAACAGCTGTCGATTGACCGAAACCATCTGAAGGCACTAGTCATAAAGGGGATGCCAATCGCTGAGGCTATCACAAGTCTGACACATTCCGACTCGGAGGTTGTTGAACCAATTCCAGAGCCTCCTGAACCTGAAGATACCCTTACACCTGAAAAGTTCGAGGCACTAAAGAAGAAGTACAGTAATCTAGAGGAAGATTATAACACCCTAGACGAAAAGGCTGATGATCTCAGTCGTTTGGTGGAGTATCTCAGATTCAGAGAAAACGAGCTTGAACACAGCATTGAGATAATGTCCAAGGACAATTATTGGCGGGTCAAGACGGACAGAGAGGTCAGCAAGAAACAGACAGAGATAAAGAAACTCACAGCTGAAAAC
>CAYPUO010000010.1:0-15287 GCA_964413775.1 uncultured archaeon | reverse complement strand
GAGCGTGCTGTTCATTGTGAAGTTATAGGACTCCACAACAAGCGTAACGAAAAACTCGTCCTCATATGATAGTACACCTACCCAGCGCCCGTAACTTGTGGGATTTCCTCCACCTGTGAACGCTCCAATATTCCCGAGTCCTCCTAACCCGGTGGTTCCTCCAGATACTCCGAGACTGCTCAGCAGGCTTGTCAGGCCTTCAAGTGTAATGGCGTGTAGTTCACGCTTGACATCGAAGTTCATCAAGCTGGTTGGTTCCATGTCGTTCCACTTCATATAGAGCGTGCCCATCAGCATATGTATGTCAGAATAGCCGTGTCTCGAGTCAATAACAAGTGTGGATGTGCCGTAACTGCTCATCATGAGAGTTGACGAAGCGTTGTTTCCGGATGCGGAGAGAAATCCGAAGGAAAGCAAAGATGAACCAGTGGACCTTGAATGGTGACTGATCGGGCTCTGTTGAGTGCTGAGATACTCAAAAGCTGCAGGAAGGTTGAGGAGTCCTGCTCCTGCATCGTTTGCACCGTACGGCAAAGGAGTTGCTGTATCTCTAAGCACGTTTGCCAGTACGATTGGGGTTGCCCTGTCAAAGGCTTCCATTAGTATTGCAGCAGCTCCTGCAACAATGGCAGCTGCAGCAGCTGTGGTATCAGCAACCTTGTAGTAGTCGTCAATATTCTCGCCAGTAGTCCCTCCCCCAAGGAGATCACCAAGACCCCCTGCGCTGGTTAAGTCAACGCCGCTAAGCCCAAAACCCCCAAGTCCAGCACCAATCCTTGCTCCAACGATTCCCACTCCTGAAGCGACAATGTCCGGCTTGGTGCAGAGTGAGAGAGACGGCCCTCTTCCTGAGAATGAGGGGACCTCCTGGTTCACTGTATCATATGCTCCGACAGTGAAGCTTTCAAGTCCACCGCCAGGGGACATTATTGTCAAGTAGTCTGGACCATCATCACCAGCCGCCGCCACAACGAAGATACCATTCTCAACGGCAGTCTTCACAGCTTGAGCAACAGCATCATTGGGGGCTCCGAATGTGTTGAACGGCATGAGGATTATGTCGGCACCATTACTAGATGCCCACTGAATTCCGGAAACAATCCAGCTTGGAAGTGCAATTAATCCGCCAAATGTTACTTTCGCAGCCAGCAGGGTCGCTCCCGGTGCTATGCCTGAATAGCGTCCTGCAGAGGCATTTCCTGTGCCAGCAGCTATTGATGCAGCATATGTACCAGGACCCAAGATGTCAGTTGGTAAGGAGTCAGCCTCTACAAACGAGGCTGATGCCGCCACCTTTGGATCGCTCGTGCTGGAATTGTCGTCGAAATCGTCCAGATCCGGATGAGACGAGTCAATACCTGTGTCGAGTACCGCAAGAACAATGCCACTACCATTGTATCCCTTGTTCCAGAGAGCGCGAGCTCCCACAAAATCTGCAAATGCCTGGTATTCATCTTCTGCAAGAGTGCTATTCACAGTGGAATCTATCGAATGGACAGAGAGGACTTGATTAGACCAGATGTGCGTTACGAATGAGCTTCGGGCAAGATTAAGGAGTGAAGTGCCAACTATCTTCACTCGCATCATGTTCAAGTCATCATAGACTTCCACAACTTTTCCTAATCGGTTTGTGAAAGAGAGTGCATTCTGCATCTTGGCGTCTACGATGTCCTTGTCATACCCGACAAGCACGTCTGTTTCATTGTTGCTGGTTGTCATGTTAAGGAGTGACTTGTCCATCTTCGTTTCTGCCTGAACCTGTTGCTTTTGCTGAGCGGGGCTCGGAGTGAAAGATGTGAGTGAACTAAGAAACATCAGGGCGATTATGAAAAACACAACGGTCCTTCTCACTCTCATCATGATCTCTCCAGCCACATGTCTCTATTTCTCTATAGTCCCCGTAATCAGCCCACGAGTGATGGCGATGTAGTAATCAACCATATCAGCGACTGCTTTCGTCTTTACTATTTTAACAGCGATTTCATGCTCGCCAAGTTCAGTGGCGCACCTCTCTGCAATAACCTGCAGTGGTTCTTCAGTAAACACCTTGATCAGCTCGCCACGTTGTAACACGAACTGAACTCCTGAAACCGCCTCAAGCAATCTACGTGCTCGCGGGTCTACTTCTTCTAGTACTATCCCGACAGCAAATCCTCTAGAGGGCATTGACTCCTTCAGTTTGGACGGAGAGCCGTAGGCGACAAGGCTCTTCCCTCTCATGAAGACAGCAACCTTGTCACAGAACTCCGCTTCTATTGGGTAATGGGTGATAACTACCATCGAAGTCCCGTACTCCTGATTGACATAGTCTAGGAAGTGCCAGAGCTCATTTCTGTTGTCTGGATCGAGCCCAGAGGTCGGTTCATCCATTAAGAGCACTTTTGGTCTGTGAACTAGCGCGATTGCAATAGAGACGCGTCTCTGCTGACCGCCGCTTAGCTCCTTGACCAGATTATTCCCCTTTTCGAGCATATTGAAGTCTCTGAGAAGCGTCTTGCCTTCCTGCACCAACTGCCACTCTGGAATGTCGTATTGCTTCCCGAATGAAATGATGTTCTCCAGAGGTGTGAAGGTGTCATACATGTAGTTGAGGTCTTGTGGACAATATCCGAAGAAGTATCGGACTTTCTGAGCATTCCGCGAGTCAACACCTGCAATCCTGGCCACGCCTGTGCTGGGGATGTCTCCTATGAGCGCCTTGACTGTTGTGGACTTTCCGGCCCCTGATTCGCCGATGACTGCAAGCATCTCACCTTCTCTGATGGAAAAGGAAACATTCTCTATCAGCTTCTTGCCGCTCTTCAGGGCCACTGTGAGGTTTCGGCATTCCAACACATCTCTGTAGGCTGTAGCCTCCATCCATGATGATGGCTGGATATACACCTTCTCTGCGAAGATTGTGAGGTTCGGGTCTGTTCTAGGTCCTACAAGCAGCTGTGGTTGGGCAATCGTGTAGATCTTTGGGTCTCCTACTTCCTCTTCGGGCTCAACTCTGACTTCAATAAATCCCTCTGGAAGGATAGGCTCGAAGACTCGCTTAACCGAACTTACAATCGTGCCTGCAATTGTTATTGGGAGCTTATCTGAGGCACGTTTTCCCCATACAGTACACTGGATCTGCCTGTTCTTCTTCATCTTGTTTACGTCTTTCACAGCCTGTTGCAGGTCCTTTCCATCAAAGTACATATCATCTGAGAGATCTCTTTTGAGGTAGTTCTTCACGGTAATCTGGCTTGCAGCGACGTCTTCGCTCCCTGCTCCTCTGCCCCCAACGGTGATGACCTTGTCAAGATTACCTTTCTTTCTCTTTCTCAAGTCCTCCTCAACTAGTACCGCAATGCGTCTGACGAGCATGCCTTTCTTGACACCCAAGACTCTCCCGGTAAGCTTGACTGGCTCGTTTCCGTCGTTCAGTATTCCTTCAACCTCGCAGTGAAGCTCTCGATCGTGGCGCATTAGACACCAGTCAATTACATCTCCCATGCGTGCTCCTGAGAAGTAACCCTCTTCAACAAACCGTGTTGGCTCTTCGGTCTTTACAGGAGCATCGCTTCTTTCTACCATTCTAATCACCTATCCGAGAGTTGGTTTCTTACCAAAGACGAACGTCGCAGCAAGAATTGCCAATAGAGAGAATCCCAGCAACTTGGCAACAGGCTGCCAGATCTCAAACAGCGACAATCCTTTGAATGCAGTCCCGATGAGCAGTTTCATCCCCTGGTTCAAGGGCAAAATCTCATCCAAGACTCCCACATCCACAAAGAATCCAGCCAAGATGATGGAGCCAAAGAGGACAAACAGGAACATCTGATTTGCCTGAAGTCGTGTCCCTGCAACAGCCGATATTAGGAGTCCTGTTGCTGAGCCTGTCAGTGCAATCATGCTCATAACAATAACAAGGGTAATGAAGCTCGTATTCAGACTGAGATCGAAGACAACAATCCACAAAGTAATCAGGAGAAGTGACTGAAAGAAACCAATAATGAGATAGCCGATGACCTTTGCAGTAATCACTTCCAGTCTATTGGTTGGAGTCAACAGCATCCTTCTCAACGGAACATCGCCAACGATTGACTGAGCTGCAGTCATCGCTATGCCCAGATAGGCCGAGAAGACAATGATAAAGCCTCCAAAGACACTCTCAACGTAGCCCCCTCCTGGTGCAAAGTCGATTGTCATATTGGGGAATACTTCAGACCGGATCCATAGCTTGCTCACTCTAAAGACGATTGTTGCGGCTGACACAACTCCCTCTACCGTGGACTGTTTAATGAAGTCCGACGCATCAACATGAACCTCTACATATGTAGGTTCATTGATTGTGAGATTCGCTTCAAATCCATCTGGAATTACAACATAACCGTCGATCTTTTTCTCATAGAGATCATGCCACGCCTGGTCTGTTGAGTTGTATATAATGAGTTCATCAACGAAGTCTCGTAGAGTATCCGTATAGTTTTCAGACAAATCTGGGCCGTCATAGGTGTGAGTTGTGTCTAAGTCCACCAACCCGAGGACGGTACCAGTCCCCTCTTCTGTCGTTGTCGTGGTATTCGTGGTTACTGTGGTCTGTGTCGTGTTAGTGGTTGTGCTAGTGGAGGTGCTTCCACCAAATCCTGACCCCATTCCGCTTGAGTTGGTCACATACCATATCATGCCAATAAGGGCAGCTGGCAGCATGAAGATTAACATAAGGGCGACTTTATCTTTCACAATAAGCCTGAGCTCTTTGGCAACCATGTTCCTGATACGCCTAGAAGGCTTTGTGAAGACTTCTGCCACTAATATCCCTCAAACTGACGCGCTTCTCTTTTTTCTTGTCTAATCCAGCAGATTGGTGTGTACAATGCTTTCCGCAAGTGTGCGCTATTAAGGTTTGGTAGATATTCACTTGTCCGAAGCAGATCCCTTGGGTACATAACATCTGAATGAAACATAAATAGACTGCTGCTCTTCAATCGGATATACTCATACCCGGAGGATTCCAGATGAGCAATTCAGAGAATTCGGAACCAGAGCGCCTCAAGCAGACCGCTTTGGCTAATAGAGTCGACTTGTCTGATATCGAGGGTTTGAGCATTACTGAGCAGAAAGAAGAGATACGTTCGAGACTCAATGGAAGCGCTTTTGCCAATGCTGAAAAAGCAATGCTTCCCAGCTGGGCGGTTCGAAAAATCTGGAGCGGTGGTAAGAGGCAGGATGTGCCCCTGCATTTACCGAATGATGCATATCGAAACTGGACCGTTATTGGGATTCCTGGTGGAAATAGCTTTGCAGTTGCAGATATATCGGGGCTGACAACTACTCATAGCCTTTCTGGATCAATAGACTTCTGGCCAATAGGCGAGTCGACTACCTACCCTTCTCTTGCAGATATGCGGGGCCCAAGACTGCAGCTGTTATCACTGGATGACCAGGTATATGAATGGACAGCTTCAAATGGACCGATAACATTTAGGCGCCTTATCTATCACATCTCTGTGTCCGATAAGGAGTATCTTGTCAATGAGATAACCATGCGGAATGTATCACTCGAAGAGAGGAGATTCTCTTTTTGCGCTGTGCTTCGTCCGTTTTCGGTGAGAGGTATCGAGCCGATTACAGCCCTGAGATACGATGAGCCGACCTGTTCGCTCTACTCCAATGAGTTGCTTGCTATTGAATCCGACCGCTCGCCTTCAGCACTCATGATGACGGTCTTCGATGACCCCTGCATAGCGAGTACCCTCCACGAAACGAGTCGATTTGACAAGGAGTTTAGTACGGTCCGTGGCCTTGCTACAGCCATTCTAAGATATGATATGGATCTCCGCCCAGCAGGTGTTGAAAGGTTGGTCTTTCTATCTCCGCTGTTTGAAACCAAGACTAGTGACACCACCATTGAGATGCGACTCTTTGACCACTATCGTGATTCAACTGTAGCAACGTGGTTCGATTTCAGAGAGGAGTACCCATCAGGCGCGTATCCCAATGAAGGGATAACCTTGGCCGCAGCTCAGGCAAATGCTGCGCTCACCGTGCAAATCAAACAATGGATTCATTCTCTGACCCGAAATGACATCATAACTGGCATTTATGATGTTGCACGAATTCTCTCTGCTATCACGAGAAGCGGCTTCGAGAATCTGGCGCATGATGTTGCCTGTGCTATTAGCAAGAAACTGAAAACCGACGATTCAGTTGGTGAGGACTCTCTTACCCTCGCTCCTCTGTACTGGGCAATTGAAGAGCTGAAAGCCATCGGGCAGAATTCAAAAGCCGACAATGAGCTTGACCGGTTTCAGAAGTCAATATGGACTTCAATGGAAGCGAATGCAAGGCAGTGTATGGTCGCAGATGTTGATAGAGTTGAACCAGTGGTACAAACTGAGCCCTCTCAGGATGGCTTGATTTCGACTGGCCACGCATTGCCTCCTGCCGCACCTTCGCCGCCAGTAACACTTGATGAGATTCTTCGAGAATTCTGGATACATGCGGCAATTACGTCCAAACCGCCAAGAGACCAAGAGATGGCCGAAGTAATAGTGTGTTATAGGAACAAGTATGAAGCAAGATGCAAGCGCCTTTTAACCGAACGGAATTGGGACTATGAGAGCGCAGAGGATATTGATTCCATGCTCAAAATATTGAGCGGCTACTCTCTCACAAATGCAATTGATGTAGGAAGTGGCCTATTCGTAGCTCTTGTCAATGGTCTCCGTGAGAAGAGGTTTTCAAGAGGTCTCTTCCGCTTTCCTGGAGAAGAGGGCCGGATCTCAAGTCATCTGGCACTCAGAATTGCTCATGCATTTGTGCATCTCGGTGCGCGGCACGAATCCGAGCTCTTGCTAGAGAAGATCACACAGTATCTGTCAGAATTTCATCAGCTGCCGGAATGGATCAACCTGAAAACAAAGGGCGGTTCTCTTGGAAATGGTTGCAGCATAGAGGCCGCGGCTGACTTGAAGCTGCTATTACGCGACATGATGGTCTATGAGAAAGAGGGGAACTTGCATGTCTTTGCCGGAATCCCTGAGGCCTGGTTCACTTCTGAGAGTCCACTCAGCGTCCGAGGTATCCCAACGGGGCAAGGACTGATATCAATTGATACTGGTGTGTCTGCTAACCAACATCAGATTGAGATAAGTCTTGATGCATTGCCTGAAGAGCTGGAGGTCTATCTGCCATTCCACGTACCATTGCATATGGTGAAGGTCTTTGGTGGAAGTGTGATAGAGCGCCTTGAAACACCAAGCAATCGGATAAGGCTCATTCCTCTGTCTGGCCAGATTGCAATAACCTTCCATAGATGACTGAGAGCTCTGTTTGCCTTGAGGGCCCAGCTTAATCTCGCTTCCTAACCACTTATGATTAGTTTGTAGTACATCTCCTTGCTGTTCTCAATTCTTATATTTGGGACTCATTACCATAAGCTTGGGGAGATAACTGTGTTACTCAGCAGTTTCACACTGGCATTGGTTGTGTTTGTCTATCCGATTCTGATAGCAGTCTTTCTTTTTCGATTCATAGCTATTCATTTCTATGTTTCAAGCGACAACGGATCTGGCTCTTGGATCTCAACCATGGGTTGGAGGATAGCAAACGGCAGGAGCATTCCATTCACTGTCCTCTTTCTTTTGAGCATTCTATTTGCAGTATTTGCCACGCTCTTTCCCTCTCTCTTTGCTATTGGAGTACTGGTGTCTAATCCCGGTACAGCAGCATATGTCACGCCAAGTACGCTGCTACCCTCCTTTGTCATCGTGCCCGTGCTTTTAGCTGGAGTGGTCTATGTCACGATGACCGATGGAGGTCTATCTTGGTGGGATGCTTCAGTGATCATCTTCAGATTCAACAGCTTTCAGGGGCGCGAAGACAGAATGGAGGAGGCTGTTAACAAGTTGCTTGAGAGAGACGAGGAAAGCAGAGAGAATCCACATAGGGCATATCTCACACTCGTTCGTTTCTTTCGGCACAAGTACGATGCAGGAGCAGTTGCTCGAGAAATGATCCATGCATCTAATCCGGAGATGTTCAATGAAACTGATGCCGAACTCCTTGGTTCAAAGAGCCAAAGGACCACGCAGCAAGTTTTGTTCTTTACTGCGATTGTCTTCTTTGCGGCATTCCTCTATCTTGCAGTTACTCTTTCTCTAGCATTCCTCAATGCGCCAGTTGTTTCCACTCTGACCAACTTCAGCACAACAATTACTACGTTATCTGACTTCTTCCTAATGGGTTCTCTGGTGGCCGTGGTCCTAGGAATCGTTGCAGTGGCGCTGGAGATTCCTTCGCTTCAGCCAGATAACTATCTCAAATTGAAGAGCTTGCAGGAAGGCCAAGCCAGTCAATCACCAAGAAGCTGATTCAATGGCATCAGCTCTCATAAACCCAAGAGCTTATTAGATAAAATATTAACAATAGTGAATGGGAACACGGCATGCTAATGCTGGTTTCTCGAACCCGAGGAAACTTCAATGGTTGATACTGAATTTGCTATCCCGAGGCCCGCGAATGAGCCTGTGCTCAACTATTTGTCAGAAAGTCCAGAACTTGAGGACATCAAACTGAAGATACACGAACTGAAGGCATCGAAGCTCGATATTCCATTGATTATCGGAGGCCGCGAGGTGAGGACGGAGCGCAAAGCGAAATCAGTGATGCCTCATCTGCATACACACATTCTTGCAGAGTACCACATTGCTGGAGAAAAGGAAACAGTCGCAGCCATAGACGCCTCACTTAAGGCCCGAGCCTCATGGAGCAGAATGTCATGGCATGACCGTGCATCAATATTCCTGAAGGCAGCAGACCTACTAGCAGGCCCTTGGAGGTCAACGGTAAACGCAGCAACTATGTTAGGCCTGAGCAAGAACCTGTTTCAGGCAGAGATTGATGCGGCAAATGAGCTTGTTGATTTCCTTCGATTTAATGTCTACTACATGCAGCAAATCTATCAGATGCAGACCGACTCTGCTGGCTGTGAGTGGAATCTGATTGAGTACCGCCCACTTGAGGGCTTTGTGTTTGCTGTGACTCCTTTCAACTTCGTATCAATTATGGGCAATCTTCCATCTGCTCCGGCTATGATGGGAAATGTTGTCGTCTGGAAACCTGCTTCATCAGCCGTCTATGCTGCGTATCATATCATGCAGGTCTTCCAGACAGCTGGCGTACCTCCAGGCGTGATCAGCTTCATTCCGGGCCCGGGTGCCGAGGTTGGTGCTGTGGCGCTGAAACATCCAGCCCTAGCTGGTGTACACTTTACAGGAAGCACCGAAACCTTCAGTTCCATTTGGAGGACTGTTGGCACCAATATCGACATCTACAGGAGTTTTCCCCGGCTCGTTGGCGAAACAGGCGGGAAAGACTTCATCTTCGCTCATAGTTCTGCACAGATTGATGAGCTGGTGACTGCTCTCATCAGGGGCAGCTTTGAATACCAGGGACAGAAATGCTCCGCATGTTCGCGAGCCTACATACCTGTTTCTATCTGGCCTGCTGTTAAGGACCGACTGCTATTTGAGTTGCAGAAAGTTAAGATAGGCGACCCTGAGGACCTCAGTGCGCTTGTCAATGCAGTGATTGATGGGCCAGCATTCGAAAAGATTGTTTCATATGTGGAGGAAGCTAGGCAAAGCTCCGACGCAGAGATAATCGCGGGAGGCAGCTATGATGCATCTCAGGGATACTTCATCCAGCCAACAGTGATTCGCGTAACGAATCCGCATGCGAAGATAATGAAAGAGGAGATCTTCGGACCGGTCCTTAGCATCTATGTATACAATGATGATGAATACGAGTCAACACTCAAAACATGCGACGAGACCTCTCTCTACGCATTGACGGGTTCGATATTTGCGAGAGAGCGACAAGCCATAGCTAAAGCTACTGACATCTTAGTCAATGCGGCGGGCAACTTCTATATCAACGACAAACCGACAGGGGCAGTTGTAAATAGGCAACCATTTGGCGGTGCTAGGAAGTCCGGGACCAATGACAAAGCAGGAAGTAGTCTGAACCTCTTGAGGTGGGTTTCCCCTCGAGTCATCAAGGAGAATTTCGCTCCACCGAGAAAAGTGAGTTATCCCTACATGGAACTCGATTAATTCAAAGCAGCGGCTGAGAAATCGATGGCCTCGGGGTCTGAGTTCTCGTGCCACCTGTAAATATCAACATAGCATTTAGCACTCTTGGGTCCGCCGCTTATCCTTCGACCGGCAAAGACATGAGATCCATCGACGTATATTCGTTCATCTTCTCTGGGGAGCTTCTTCAGAAAGTCAAACACGGTGTCTGCGTACTCCCTTGCTACAATGACTGCTCTAGTCGGGAAGTAAGGAATGAATTCCATCCTATCCTTCTTCATCGCACGAATACCATATCCATCAAGGGAGTCGATGAACTCAATTACTTCTCCTCGTGACATTCTCCCTTCAGAGAGCTTGCAGAATATGTAGGACTCGGAATAGATATCCTGAGTCTTCTTTCCGTTCTTTGGAGATTCCTCTCCATCGTCATATCTGACTCCAAGATTGACCAGCATATCCACAGTGCCTTCGTTTCCATTCTCCTTCATTAGACGTGGCTTTATTGCTACGCTCCCGCCATACTTGTCATGCACAAAGGTCGCTACATTGCTAACAAATGGATTCTTGACCTTTCTCAGGAACTCCTCAGCAGTAGCCTGAAACTCCTTGTAATTCTGAGGCTGCAGTATGTCAGGCATGTTGTATTTGTCCTCGAACTGCTTTCCCAATTCACCTGCAAGCGAAGCTGCCTCTTGGAATTCCTTTCTTGTTGGTGTTATCAAGGCAGTAATGGTGTTCTCACGCGGTGCTAGGAAGATCATCTTCTCCTCAGTAGTAAAAGATGTCAGTCCGCCTAGCTCCATGTTCTTGGCGAAGTGCACTATCGCTGAAATGAAGCTTGAGAAGAGTGAAGAATCAATCCCCTTGCTCACCCTTGAAAAGAGCGGGATTCCTGATTGTGCATCGAATATGACGACGCCTTCGATATCCATTCTTATATGGCCCCTGGAGAGTGAGCGCACCCCCTCGTGCAACTATTAAATCTTTATTGAATGGACATTTCCATATTCAGGCGGAAGGCAGGCTCTAACCAGTCATAAAACCGGGCTCTTGATCAGTTTCTTGAACTTCTTCTGGTCGTAGAATTCAGCTTTTCTGTTAAGACAGGCTACTATGTGGCATCGGGAGCAGATGAATGCCACAAATTCCAGAATCGTAGGTGACTTCCCTATTGCACTATCAAACTCCTCTCCGGAGGGTGAATCAAAGATGTCCTTGCCTGATGCCCTGTCTTGAATCACCTTGTCAAACATATTTTTCATGATGATGTCTCTGTATGTCCCTGGTGTAACATAGTCTGTAATCTTTTCCATTTCTTCTGCGAATGAACATGAGAGCTGGTAGTGTTTCTCATCCCACCACTTCTCGAATGACTTCTCGATTAGCCCTACCTCCCATCTACTAAAGAATGACAGCTCTCTTCCTTTGAAACCCGCTGGAATGTACTTCACCAACTTGCCGCCTTCCCTATTCTTGCCAAAGCGAATCGTCATCCCCTTGGGGATGTGAGCTCCTTTCCCACAGAATGCATACCACTCCGAATAGAGTCCATTTTTCAGCAGGTCCCGGACCCTCTTTTCATCGTCTCCAAAGCCTTCAAGCTCATTTGCAGGGACCCATACTGTGTGATTGGCGCATCTCTTCTCACCACATAATGCGCAACCATAGAGGTCTTGCGGGCTCACTCTCTTCCTCAGCACATCACAGTCCGGGCATTCGCTCATGCATACTCCTCATATAATGTAATGGAAAACGCTCCGGTTATTTCTTTCGTATCATGGCATAATCTAGATAAGATATACTTCCCATCCAGAACTGGGTCTCTCACATGGCGAATAGAGTCTATAGCTCGGACTTTCTGGTGATTGGAAGCGGTCTCTCAGGACAGATTTTCGCCCTAAAGGTGGCTGAAAAGGCGACAGTAAATCTCATTACCAAAGACACCCTGACTGACTCCGCGACATACCGGGCCCAAGGCGGTATTGCTGCAGTGGTGTCAGGCAGTGACTCGTTTGAGAAACACATCGCTGATACGCTGCGAGTGGGCGCAGGTCTCTGTCACGAGGATGTTGTGAGAGAATTCATCAGAGCAGGGCCAGATGTGATCAGGGACTTGGAGTCTGTAGGTGTCGAGTTCTGCAAGGATGAGTCCTGCGGAGAGTACGACCTGGGGCTTGAGGGCGGGCACAGTGAGAGACGAGTACTGCATGTCAAGGATCATACTGGAAAGGATATTGAACTCGCTCTATCAGAGAGAGTTAAGGCCACAAAAAACATTCACATCTTCGAAAACCACTGTGCAGTCAATCTGTATGTGAAGAACAACCAGGTTGAGGGTGCCTACGTCCTTGATAAGAACACAGCTGAAGTTGAGCGATTTCCTGCTAAATTAACAATCCTCGCCACAGGAGGCGCGGGCCGCGTCTTCCTGTACACAAGCAATCCTGATGTTGCGACTGGTGATGGCATTGCGATGGCCTACCGTGCCGGTGCTACAGTAATGAACATGGAGATGGTCCAGTTCCATCCAACCCTCCTCTTTCACCCCAAGCTCAGGTCTGAACTGATCTCAGAAGCTCTACGTGGAGAGGGAGCGATTCTTGTTGGAAATGACGGCCAGCGTTTCATGCAGAATTATCATCCTGATGCCGAGCTTGCCCCTCGTGACGTTGTCGCTCGGGCAATTGATCATGAACTCAAGAAGACTGGTGCAGACCATGTCTGGCTCGACATCTCGTTCAAGAAGCCAGAGTTTGTGAAAGACCGGTTCCCAGCAATCTATGAGACCTGCCTTCTTGCAGGCATCGACATGACCAAGGAGCCCATACCTGTAGTACCAGCTGCTCATTACATGATGGGCGGGGTAAAAGCAGACACTGCAGGGAGGACCGACGTGAAGGGTCTCTATGCAATAGGCGAAACTGCTTGCACTGGATTTCATGGCGGAAACCGAATGGCGTCCAACTCTCTGCTAGAGGCAGCTGTGTTGGGTAGGAATGCCGCTGTAGCAGCTTTTGAAGAGGCGAGTGCTGAGCGTGAAGTCTACGAGATCCCGCCGTGGGATCCCGGTGAGGCAACAGATGCAGACGAACTTGTCATCGTGTCACACCTGTGGGATGAGATTCGGCGACTCATGACATATTACGTAGGCATTGTGAGGTCTCAGAAGCGCCTTATCCGAGCACTGAATAGGATTGAGTTCATTGCAAGGGAGATAAACCAGTTCTATTGGGACTACCGAATCACCCCCGACCTTGTTGAACTCAGGAACATAGCAGTCGTCGCAGAGCTCATCATCAAGATGGCGAGAATGAGAAAGGAGTGCAGAGGCGCCCACTACAACAAGGACTTTCCGAAGATGTGGGACTACCCTGTGGATACAGTCCTGAAAAAGGGATACCAGCCAATAGTTTCCTAGGGTGACAATCATTGGATTCGACGATGAGTACTTGAGGTATACGCAACACGTTCCTCGCTGGTTCCCTCCAATGAGGCCCTGGAACCAAGAGTGGTCAAGACTTATCCTTTTCATTCCTCAGTTAAACATATGGCATCATCATCGTCCAGGGATGAGGAGGGTTTTGAAGCTGACGTTTTTGGGCCAGATCTGAATCAGGGAGTACTAAGACTATGACGACTGAATACCAAATCACTTGCCCCCATTGCGGGGAGTCCGTGATTTACAACTACAAATCCAAGGATGCATTTGGAAGAATAACTTGCCCGGGCTGTGGTGGCTGCTTCAGTCCAAGCAAGGCAATACAGCCTCCTGTACCGATAAAGAAGAAACCCATGGTCCTCCCTAAAGGTGCCCCGCGTCCACTTGCTGAAGATTATAGCGATTCAGTATTATTAGCTAGCCTAGCAAATACACCAATGGAATATTCGGTGAAAAGAAAGAGTGTCCATGAGCTTGTTGAAACTCTTGGCTGGAACCAGATGCAGATCTACATCCAAACCGGCCTCGACTACCTGAACGCCAACAGGATTGCAGCAGCACTTGCCTGCTTCTACGAGGCCGAACTTATCAAGTTCGATGACGAACAACTAGAGAAGATTCGGGCGAGATTCAACCGCCCTGGCCAGAGCTTCAATAGCATCGCCGAAGAATACTTCAGGAATTCGTAGCTTAATACAGTGCGCAATCACATTCGCTTATCTGTGCTACATCCCCCGCCTGACATCACGAACATGGCCCCTCCTACCACCTAGTTTGCCTACCTACCACCATTTCATGTCTGGAAACCGCCATAGGTCATGTTTGGGACTGATGGCTCGGAATGTTCTCACTTTTGAGACGCTCCTGCCGTTATCCGCGCTGGCTGTGCCGCTGCAAGTGAGATGCCATCTAACGCGGGCACTGGCCCGAGGTCGCCATTCATCAAGGCACCATACGCTTCCATATCGAAGTGACCGTGCCCTGATAGATTGAACACAATAACTCGCTCTTCTTTTGACCTGCGAGCATCGATTGCCTCGTCTATTGCCGCCTTGACGGCATGCGCTGATTCAGGCGCAGGAATAATCCCCTCCGTCCTCGCCATGAGAAGACCCGCACTGAGCGTATCTGTCTGCTCGTATGCTACGGCAGAGATCCTCCCTTCGTTCAGGAGTGCACTGACAATTGGGGCTACACCATGATATCTCAGTCCGCCAGCATGGATCTTTGGTGGAGTGAATGAAGCTCCGAGAGTGTACATCTTGACCTTTGGTGTCATTCCAGCGGTATCGCCAAAGTCGTATCGATATTCTCCCTTCGTCAGCGTTGGGCATGCTGTAGGCTCAACGGCAATCACTCTCGTGCCCCTGAACCTGTTATCTGCGAGGAAAGGAATTGCCAGCCCACTGAAGTTGCTTCCTCCGCCAACACACCCTATGAGCACATCAGGTCTCTCGTCGATGCTCTCTAGTTGCTTCATTGTTTCCTGACCAATGACCGTCTGGTGGAGCAAGACATGGTTCAGCACAGAGCCAAGCGTGTACTTAGTATTCGTGCTTGACATCGCGTCCTCAATCGCCTCGCTGATTGCGATTCCGAGTGTGCCGGGGTGGTCGGGGCTCTCCGCTTTGAGGTGACGGCCAAACTCAGTAAGATCTGATGGGCTAGGGACAACTCTTGCTCCATAGGACCTCATGAGCGTTCCCCTGTACTTCTTCTGCTCGTAGCTCACACGCACCATGTATATCATCGCCTCGATGCCGAAGTGTGCACAGGAG
>CAYPUO010000009.1:0-15914 GCA_964413775.1 uncultured archaeon | reverse complement strand
ATCATAAATGCCGCAATTACATAGAAGACTGCAAAGATATTCTGGGCAGTCGGTAGAGCGGATATACCTTGGGTTCCACCAAGCCATGTGCCAGTCAAGAACATGTTGTAGAGAATGAGACTGAATGCCAGTGTCCCCAGAGCCAAGTAGGGTCCTTTCAACCTTAAACAGGGTATCCCGATTGCCAGACTGCAAAGGACAGCACTTGCAGTTCCGACCAACAACGAGATCACCCAATTGAATCCCAGGAATTTGACAAAAGCTGCTGTTACATAGCCTGATACTCCTAGGAACGCTGAGTGACCAAAACTCATCTGTCCCGCAAATCCCGCGAGAAGGTCCCAGCTAGCCGCATAGATCGCCATGACCATTGACGTTATCACAATCTGCGTAATGTACTCACTTCCAGACAGAGGGATGACCAACAATCCTGCAAGACAGAAAAGCGTAAGACTCCCACGAAAGGTGCGTGCCCAGACCTTGAATCGTCCAATCCATGTTTGCAAATCGAACTGAGGGACCATCATTGACTATTTCAGCTCCTTCTTTCCTAGAAGTCCCTGAGGTCTAACCAGAAGCATTACAAGAATAACGACAAGGGGAATTATCTCGGAAAATGAGGGACTGATAAGATAGTCAGTGATTGATGTTGCATAGCCCATGATAAAGGCTCCGACAACACTGCCAGGAATGCTTCCCATTCCTCCGAAGATTGTCACTGCAAAGGCGAGCAAGAGATATCCCCACCCTATGTTCGGTGCAATATAGTTTCCAGGCGCGTAGAGGACTGCCGCAAATCCTACAAGCAATGCGGAGATCATCACGCTAGTCATCAGGACCATATCAGTATTGATTCCCATGAGTTGAGCTGCCTCGAAGTCCTGTGACACGGCTCGTATCGACTTTCCCATCTTTGATTTGTTAATGAATAGAGCAACGGCAGTCACAAGAACTATGGTTCCAATTACTAGTGCGATTAGTTGAGCAGGAAATCTGACTCCGTAAAAAGAGAAAGTCCCCTGCACGAATGGTGCGATATAGTGGGTCTTTGGATCGCCAATGACCTTCACCGATTGCTCAAAGAAGAATGCCAATGCGAAAGTGATTATGACCACTCCAATCTCATGTTCACGTAGCGGTTTCATAAGTCCCCAATACGTAGCTGCTGATATTGCCAGTATTCCAACCAGGCCAACGACTACTGCCACCCAGAATCCGAAGAAGGGTATTGTCCAATAGACTATGTATGCGGTCATAAGGAAGAATGCACCATGAGCGAGGTTCAATATTCCGCCTACGCCGTAAACCAGAGAGAATCCTAGAGCCAAGAGTGCCAGCAGTGACCCTTGCACTAGCCCGAAGATTAGTATTTCCTCAATCAATTTGAACCACTCCATATAGAACCAAGTGACTAGCTGCCTCTTCAAAAGAAGAGCAGTCCCCCCTGTAGAAAGGGGGGACTATTAGCCACTATGCATTTCTGATTGTTTCTCTATGTGTTTATACCCCAGGATGGAAGTGCAAGAGGTGCTGTCACGATATAGTCAGGATAGACATATCCTCCAGTTGAAACACACTCCTTGTGACCGCCCGCCTGCCACTGTGTAAACAGCACTACGGAATAGATGGTACCACTCACAGGGTCATAGCCGGCGAATAGGTCATGAGTGTAAGTCCAGGCAGTGTTTCCACCCGCGCCTTCTAGCGGATTCGCAACATTGTACGCCTCTAGATAAGGAACGATTACCGTAGAGTTGAACGACTGGGCGTCTTCGATACCCTGTTTCAGCTGATACATAGCATCGTAGCTTCCCACCGCCGTGTAAAGCGGCTCTGAGTTGTACTTGCTCAAGAAGGCATCCCAGAAGGGTATGGTCAGTGATGTCTTGTTTGTCCGAATGGTAGCCTGTTGCTCAATCTCATACTGACATGCGCCATTGGTGTCATTCCAATAGGTGTCAAGCTGCGACATCACATCAATACCTGCTATCAAGCACTTTGGTTGGACTTGAGCATACTGAGTGGTCATCAGGATCCCTCCCTGTGCAGATATCACCGGGATTGTTATCTGTGCTCCAGTGGCGTCAATCTGCTGCCAATATGTTGCGAAGTCTGCAGCCTGAGCTGTGATTGGGAATGCAATGTCTGTTGTATTGGTCAGGCCCAATAGCGGCAGATAGTGCGCCAGAGCCTTGTCCATGGGCACTGTCCAGTCAAGGTCTTCACGAATGATGGCGACCTTGGTGATGTTATGTCCTGTGACTGCCGTCATGTAGCCTTTCAGGTACGCTAGATATGTGATAAGCGCGCCTCCTAGTGAAGTGGAGTTGATAGGCATTGAGCGGAAGAAATACTTGTATCTGGCATAATTTGAAACAGTGCCATCTGGCCATGTGCCTCCGTTCACTAACTCACAGAATGTGTCAGTAGATGCTCCAGTACCAAAGAACAGCTCCTTTGCATCCATGATGACTTCTTGGTATGCGAGTACTGACTCGGTCCTGAACCCACCGATAATGAACTGAGCATGGTCATCGTTGATAATCTTCGTTGCAGCTGCAGTCCCTTTAGATATGTCAAGATTCGTATCCGCTTCAAACGTATCTTCTGATATGAGTCCGAAGTAATACGTCTTACCATTGACTGTCACGCCACCTGCCTGGTTTATCTGATCGCAAGCAAGGTAGGCACCCTTCCAAGCTCCCTCACCTTGGATTTCTGTCATCGGATCTAGTATACCTACGACGATGATTTGGTCCGAAGGTGTTCCCGAAGGAGCTCCCGGAGTAACAAGTTGTCCAACAACTACCGCGCCATATGGTGCAGCAGGTAGGAACATGTAGACCCCTACAGCAATCCCTGCGATTATTATTACAATAACAATAATAGCAAGAATCTGTTTTTGTTCCATTCGTTCTCTCTCCTAAAAACGCAGCGAGAGCTGTCAAGCACAATTGTACCAATTGCAAAGGCTCATCACTGCTCGCATTTGTGTGTTCATTGTAAGGACGTACGGGACTATTTTAATCTGCTGCCACTCTTGTCCCATCTTGTACACAAGTGGGTATTATGGAGACTGAAATCGAAATGAATTCGTTGTTCATTGTACGATTTTGGTACACATGAGTCCAGTCAGTTCCAATGTCATTGCCTACTGTGGGCTTAACCATAGCCATTCGTCAATCCGTTATCCTTAAGACCCTCTCAATAATATTTCCTGCAATCGAAAAGTAACTTGGGAGTGACTCATGAGTATAAGAGGAGCCCCCCATGGAGAGTAGAAAATGGCGAGAAAAGTCGCTGTTGTGGCTGGTGGCCACAGCAAGTTCGGAAAGCGGTATGATGCCACCATGAGGGAGCTGTGTGCTGAAGCATACAAGCCCATCTATGATGAAGGTATCACACAAGACAAGATTGATGCTAGCGTTCTCTCATATGCTGCATCGCAGTTCACCGGTCAAGGTGCTGGCTCTGCTCTGATAGCAGATTACCTAGGTCTTCAGGAGAAGCCGCACCTTAGGGTTGAGTCTGCATGCACAACAGGAACCGCCTCGTTACGAGCGGCGTGGGGAATGGTAGCAGCAGGACTTTATGATGTCATGCTTGTGCTAGGTGTTGAGCAGATGAACCGTGTGTCATCGGCAACTGCAACAGAGTACATGTCTCGAGCAGGGGACATGCGTTGGGAGTATCCCTACGGCATTTCCTTCCCAGCGTTCTATGCGCTGATGGCCTCAAGATACATGTATGAGTACAATATGCCTCATGATGTTCTGGCTAAAATCGCTGTAAAGTCCCACCACTATGGTGCACAGAATCCAAAGGCTCACCTTCCGAAAGAGGTGTCGTTTGAAGAAGCAAATAACGCCGTACCCATCTGCAGGCCGCTAAACCTCTATGACTGCAGTCTAATTACAGATGGTGCTGCTGCCGTAGTGATTGCTGCTGAAGATCGAGTGAAAGAGTTCACTGATCGACCTATGTGGATTAAGGGTATCGGAGCAGGCGCATCAGCCATGATGGTCCAAGACAGAAAGAGCCTGACCTCTATTCCCGGAGCAAAACGGGCTGCAAAAGCTGCCTACGACATGGCAGGGCTGAAGCCCGAGGATATCAATATGGCAGAGGTGCATGATTGCTTCACAATCGCTGAACTCATCGCCTATGAGGATCTTGGATTTGCAGAGCCCGGAAAGGGTCGAGAGATTGTGGAAAACAAGGAGAACTATCATACGGGTAGGATTCCTATAAACTGTGATGGAGGTCTCAAGAGCAAGGGACATCCGCTGGGCGCGACAGGCGTGTCAATGACATATGAGATTATGAAACAGATGCGCGGCGAAGCCGATCTGCCATCGAGACAGATCAAGGATGTCAAGTACGGACTGGCTCATAATGTTGGTCAATCCGGGCAATTTGTGAATATCTTCATTTATGAGAGGGGATGGTCCTAATGGCAGAACATAAAGAACTCTACCTCGGGTACTCTACTGATAAGGCAGTGACACCATTCTTCCAGGAGTTTCTGGAGGCGTTGGACCAGGACAAGCTCATGATGAGCAAGTGCACTTCATGTGGTGAGGAGTTCCTGCCGCCAAGAGAGCATTGTCAGAAATGTCTCAGCAAGACCGAGCTAGTTCCATTTACGGAAACTGAAGCAAAGATGCGGTCCTACGTTATCGTTGACTTTGCCCCTGAGACTCTTACCTCGAAGGCACCATACGTTGTTGCAATCGGAGAGTTTCCATCCGGCAAGCGGCTTACTGCGCATATTACTAATCTGATGAGTATGCCTGAGGTTGGAATGCCGCTCCATCTTGGTTTTGAAAAGGTGGACGATAAGAAGATTACATACAAGTGGCTAGTCTAGGCTGCTTTGAGGGCAGCGATGTCCTCTTCCCTTTCTTTTTCTATTGTTCTCGTTTCTGGACAAGTACACTCAAGTACATTCGCCATCCTAGACATCTTGGCAACGGATCTCAGCGTGTTAAGATAGACAATCGATGCATTTCTGTACTCCATCTGAGGGAGGGTCCTCACTGCGCTATCTATAGTTTCAACAGCATCAAGGAGTCTTCTTCTGCCATCATTGTGACGGTAGTCCGCAAAGACAAGATACTCTGGAGCGCCCTTGGTCAGCCCTCGAAGAAGAAGTCCCTCTTCTCTTACGTTCGTCTTCATCTCATAGGAACTCGTCAGTGAGCTTCTCATGGCAAGGAGTGAGTCAACAAGTACTCTGTTTTTCTCTCCCGAGTCCATCCTGTTTTCTCCAACGTCATAGGCGTGCAACCATGGAGTAGCAAACCGGTAAATAAGCCTTAAGGCCGTTCAAGCCCTTTCGCCTTCTGTCTGAGAACGCTTATCTAGGACCATGAAGGGTAGATTCTTGTTCTCCAGGAGGAATATGCAGTGTCTGAAGAGTTAGTCCTCTATGAGGCAATTGACGGTGTTGCTAAGATTACTATCAACCGTCCAAGCAAATACAATGCTTTGAATTCAGAAGTCACATTGGAACTCACCAAAGCGATGAAACAAGCAGAAAGTGACTCAAACATTAGAGTCGTCATTCTAACAGGTGCTGGCGACAAAGCATTCGCTGCGGGTGCTGACATCACAGCATTCCCCGGAAGAGATTCTAAGACAATCAGACCTTTTGTTGAGAGAGGTCAAGACCTCTGCAAGTATATTGAATCGATGAGCAAGCCTGTGATTGCAGCAATCAACGGATTTGCTCTGGGTGGTGGCTGTGAGATTGCAATGGCATGCGATATTCGATATGCATCTGCAAACGCGAAGTTTGGCCAACCTGAAATCAAGCTTGGCATAATTCCGGGTTATGGTGGCTCTGTGCGCTTACCTCGTCTTGTTGGGCTTGGAGTTGCTAAGGAGTTGGTCTATTGTGGTGACAACATCTCCGCAGAAGAGGCTCTGAGAATAGGCCTTGTGAATAGGCTGTTTGATACTACTGAGCAACTAATGCAAGGAGCTCAGGAACTAGCAAATAAACTTGCGACTAGACCAGGAGTCGCAATAAAACTTGTCAAGCAGTCGCTGAACAATGCATGGGCGATGCCCCTCGAGAAAAACCTTGCCTTCGAAGTCGATGCGTTCTGCGAAACCTTTGACACTGAAGACAAGGAAGAAGGCGTGGATGCCTTTCTTAACAAGCGAGAGGCCAAATTCTCTCACAAGTAGTCCTACATTGAAACTCTTCTCCGTGAAGGAGAGGAGTCCTTCTTTCTATTTGAGATAGATTGTTTCTCCATCGTACTCAACGATGCCCCTATCATTCATGTCTTCAACATGTTTGAGAAGCATGTATTCCTCGAAGATAACGTAAGGGGGAAACGGTAATCGGGGATAGACAGTCGGAACGCTGGCAAGCTTGTCAATGGTATTGCGTCCCTCTCTTATTGACTTGAGAATAATCTCCTCTCTTGCGTCAAAGACTTGAGAAAATGTCACGAGTCTTTCAATCAGTCCATCTTCCACAGGCTCTATGAGATGGCTGCTGATTCCTACCTTAGGTTCCAATGCAATCACATTGGACAGTGTTTTGCGGAAGTCTGCTATGTTGCTCACAACATTCCCATACCAGGGACCGAAGTGTGTGAGGTCGATGTCTACGAGGAGGATAGTTTCCAGACCATTGACTCCAATGATGGTATGGTCATGGGTATGACCTGGCGCATGGATGGGGATGAGTTGCGTATCGCCAACTACGATAGTCTTATTGTTGCTGAAAGTACTGGTGACCTCACAGTCTGCAACGACGTATGGCATAATGGAGTCTATGTATTCTCTCCAGGCATCGTACATCCTGTGTTCAGATATTCCATAGTCTTCGACCAATCCTCCTAGTGTTTCGACTCCCTTTTTCGCTAGAGGATGACAGATAATGTCACAATTTGTCTGCCTCTGAATCGTCGCAGCATGTCCTTTGTGGTCAATATGGAAGTGAGTAAGTACTATCTGGTCAATGTCAGTCAGAGAGTGCCCTAGATCTGAGAGAGTCTTGTGGAGGTGTTCCATACTGGAACCTGCATCGACAAGTGTCAGAGGCTTCTCATCGATGAGAAGGGAATTTGCCTCTGGAAACCTCGCCCTGTTCTTTCCTCTCACTAGGTGCACGCGTGGTGCAATCTCAATGTGAACGGGATAACTCTCTGACATTGAACTTTGCACGGACATGTCCTATGATAACTGTGTCGGGAGATTCATATTGAGCGTTTGACTTAGCATACTCCACATTCATCTAAGGTGATGAGTTTGAGCAGTCGAATCTTTGCAGTCTTTGACATAGGAACCACAGGAACCAGGTCGGTTCTTGTTGATGAGGAAGGTCGTGAACTTTCTAAAGCTTATGAGGAGTATCCACCTGGTCCACGCGATATCAAGATACATGAGCAAGTAACTGAAACATTTTGGCGTACAGCTTGCAACACGATGCAGCGGGCGATCACGAAGCTGGACGCAGGACCTGACGCGATTGCAGGTGTGGTTGCTGCTACAACACGTGACTGCATCACTCCTGTTGACAAAAACGGATTTCCCTTAGCACCAACCGTGACTTGGGTCGACAATCGCTCCAGCCCAAAGAGTAAGGAAATGGCTGAAGACATAGGTCCTCGCAAGACAGTGAATAAGTTGATGTGGTTCATTGACAATGAGCCTGCGCTTTTTAACAAGGCTTACAAGTTCATTCACGTTGATGCATTCATCAACTACCGCCTCTGCGATGCGATGGTCAGTGAGCCTGCTAATGCTCGTTATGGTCCAATCGACCATGAAACGTTGCGCTGGTCTGATAGCCTATGTGAGGCAACTGGCATCCCGATGGACAAGCTAGCTGAAATCGTAAAACCCGGTAAGATAATCGGAGAAATCTCCAGTGAAGCGGCAAAGGCCACAGGTCTCCGAAAAGGGACGATGGTAATAATGGGTAGCGGCGACCAACAGTGCTCGGCGCTCGGCACAGGGACCATCAAGACCGGCGTTGTAAAGGCCACCACCGGAACTGGGACATTCGTCATCACACACACTGATGAGTATATTGAAGACCCCTATGTTATGTTCTCGAATCCCTCTGCTATGCCTGGCAAATGGATTCTAGAGGGTGCGATACCCGGCACGGGTCTTGCCTACAAGTGGTATAGGGACAACTACTGCGAGCCTGAGGTTGCACGAGCTGCACAGACACACCAGAGTGCATACGAGCTCATCGAGTCCTCAGCTGTATCAGTCCCAGCAGGGAGTGATGGTCTGGTGGTGTTCCCGTTCATGGCATACAACAAAGGCATATTCTACAACCTTGGATTCGGCCATACCAAAGCACATGTGGCTAGAGCAATCATGGAGGCAAATGGATATGGAATCAGGATGTACCTTGAAATGATGGAAGGTATGCTCGACCTCGAGTTCGATGAACTCAGAATAGACGGCGGCGGTGCCAACTCTCCACTTTGGCGTCAGATTCAAGCGGACTGCACGAACAAGACAGCGGTTCTACCGCGTTCTAGGGAGTCTACTGCAATCGGCGCTGCGATTCTTGGGTCGGTTGGTGCTGGTATCTATGGGAGTTTTGAAGAAGCTGTTTCAAACATGTTCCACATTGAAGAGCGCCGAAAACCCATTCCTGAAAACCTCAAGGTATACAATGAACTCTATGCAGTTTACAACCAGCTGCTCATCGCGGAGCTGCCAGCCCTAATCAACCTGACATCGTAGCCTCAGATTTCTCTTCGGTCATAATCGCATTCCAAATGAGTGCAACCGCAAATGGGATTGCCACAGCCAGTAAGATGAATGCTACTGACTCATAGTATGCCTTGGAGTGCCCAACCAGGCTCCCAGACATCGTTATGGCCCCATAGGGTGTCGAGATGATAACAAAGACAGTGCCCGCGTACGAGGGCTGGATTTCAACGGTTACATCAACATGTGTTGTATTCTTTGCCTCGTAATATGAGGAGTATTCCTTTTCTTCGTACCAGTTGCTCCACTGGTTTCTATTAATGACGACTACATCGAGAGATCCCTTGGTGCAGTTTAACACTATATCGATTTTTTCGTCATATGACCTTGGTGTGAACTGAAAGTTGTTCGCTAGCTTCAAATGGTCCGACATGTTATGTTCTTGCCATGTTGCCTCCGTGTCAGTCATCTCAAACGGGATGAGGTAGAAAAAGCCAGCTAGAAGGACTAGGAGAATGGTAATTGCTGCCAGACTTTTCGTTGTTCTGTTGACCCTCATGCTGCTCAACTCGCTGTGGTCATAGAGCAATAAGAAGCCTTTGTACTATGTGCATGATTCATGCGTTCCGAAATGCTTGTATTGGCGGATGTTTGAACAAGAGGTTGTACTCCAAGTAAATCTCTATTTGTAGGACATTAACTCATGGAGCTTGGTCTTCATTGAAAACATATGATGTAGTTGTCATCGGTGGTGGCAGTACAGGGACGGCAGTAGCCCGCGACTGCTCACTCCGAGGCCTTAAGACACTCCTTCTTGAACGCAGTGATATTGCATCTGCTACGGTAGGGGCATGTGCCGGAATGATTAGTTCAGGCTTCAAGTACTACAATGAGCCTGAAATATTGGATCTCTGCTCTGAGGAGGTCGTACACTTCAACCAGATTGCGCGGCACATTATGGCAAAGCTCCCTATCCTCTTTCCGTTATCGGACCTTAGCGAAATGGGCCGGAGTGGTAAGGGGATGGACGAATACGAGAAACGTGTTGCAGAAAGAGGCGTGCCGCCTTTCCTCATTATTTCTCCAGAAACTGCTCTAGAGCTTGAGCCCATGCTGAACCCCAATATTATTGCTAGTGGCTACATTGAGGAGTACTTCATTGATCCATTTAGACTCTGTATCCTTCAGGCGAGGGACGCTCAAAAGCATGGCGCCGAAATAAGGACCTACTGTGAAGTAATCGATATTCTGCAAGAGAAGGAACATGTAAAGGGTGTTTCATACTTCAATAGACTCACAGGTGAAACCGAGACAGCTTCGGCGAGAGTTGTTGTTAATGCAACAGGACCCTGGGCCACTAGCATAGCTCATATTGCTGGGGTCAATTTGGATTTGCGGTTGAACAAAGGTGCACATGTTATTCTGGACCGAAGAGTTGTCAATGTCGGTATATCCATACGGTCTGTCGATAGAAGATGGGTCTATATGTTCCCACATGAGAATACTACATTGATTGGAACAACTGCCCTTGATACGTGGGATGATCCTGACCAGCTTGTTACCACGCAGGATGAGATAGAATATCTACTCAAGAGCTTTGAGTTCGTCATTCCTTCAGTTCGAGAAGCCAGAATCATACGGACAATGGAAGGAGTGCGACCTATGGTTCCGGTCTGGAGAGTCCCTGAGGGTGAAGTCACACGAGGCTATGAGATAATCGATCATGAGAAAGATGGTGTATCAGGGCTTCTGTCATTTAGGGGCGGCAAGCTTGTGATGTGCAGGCACATGGCCCAGTCAGTCACAGACCGAATATGTGAACGTTTCAATATTGAGAACGAGTGCCGGACCCATATTGAACCTCTTCCGGGCATGGCTGAAGACCTCGATGTCCATCGTCTAGCAGAAGACTATGGCGTATCAATGCATGCACTTGAACGACTACGAGCTAGAAGAGGAACTGAATCCTTGGATGTACTTGCTCTGACCAGAGAACATCCTGAATGGAAGTCATACACGTGTACCTGTGAACCTGTCATGGAAGCTGAAGTCAGATATGCCATTAGAAACGAGTTTCCACAAACCCTGAACGATATTCGTCGACGGCTCCGCCTGGGCACAGGCCCTTGTCAGGGAACTTTCTGCACCTACAAGGCCGCAGCAATACTTGGTGATGAGCTCGACTATGATGGAAGAGAAATCCAGACTGAAGTACTCGACTATCTGTCTGAGAGATGGAAGGGTAAGAGACCTCCGATTCGAGGGCCTGGGCTTGCTCAGGAGGAAATCGTTCAAGGAATCTATTCTTGTGTGGGCAATCTTGATCAAAGCCCTCTTACCTACGAGGAAAAACCATGGGAGGAGGTTCACTAATTGGCTGATGATTACGATGTCCTCGTCATCGGAGGTGGAATGGCTGGCCTTGTTGCTGGTATCAGTGCTGCAGAGTCTGGCGCATCAGTTCTAGTTGTGCGAAAAGGTGAAGGTGCCACCACAATGTCATCTGGTGCGATTGATGTCGCAGGGTACATGGTCGGAGGGACCGCTCACTTCCTGTCACCTACTGAGGGGCTTGTAGCCTACTCGGAGTTATATCCGTTACACCCATATTCGTCGCTAGGCTCTTCCTCTTCGGAAGAACAATCGAAAACTGAGTCAGTAGTTGCAGCCGTACGTGAATCAGTCGAGTGGATTTCGCACCTATTGCAGAACTCTTCTAGCGAATTTATTGGAACACTCGACGAAAACATTCTGGCTTTGACTATGTTTGGGACTCGAAAACCTACCTGTCTGCTTCAGAGAACGATGTATACTGATCGGCTGAACAATGGGGATGAAACCCTCCTGGTTGCTGGGATAAAGGGACTGCAGTACTTCAATCCCTCCAGCGCAGCGAAGACTATGATGGATGCTGTCATTTCTGGAGGTGAGGGACCGAGAAAGATTATCCATACCTACTTGGAATGTAGTCCATTTCAGAAAGACTACAATATCTCGCCCATTGAACTTGCACGATATCTTGAGACTGAGGAAGGGCTGTCACAACTGACTGACCAGCTTGTATCCCAGGTTAAGCGCACAGATGCAAGCATAATTGCATTGCCTCCTATCTTGGGCATCAAGGACCCCATGAAGATCAAAGCGCATCTTGAGGCAGCAACAGAGGCGGAAGTCTTTGAGCTACTTGCTCTCCCGCCATCTGTCCCCGGATACCGATTGGAGAGGTCTTTGCAAATCGCGCTTGAGCGATGTGGCGGTAAGCTGCTTCTTGGTCATGAAGCATCCCACTTCATCATGGATGGCCATCACATCTGCCAAGTGACGTTTGATAGTCCTCGAAGAGCTTATGACATCCATCCCAAGTCTGTCATATTGGCAACTGGAAAACTCGTAGGAGGCGGAATCGATGGCAGTGTGATAGGCATGCAAGAAACAGTCTTTGGTCTTCCGGTCCTTGATGCCAGTCGGCTTCCGGTTTCCGGCAGACGCCCCCACAGCCTGACAGAAGTAATCTCGGTCCAGCCAGAGGGGCATGAGTTGTTCGGATGTGGCATAGGATTCGACGAGCATCTGAAACCAACAGATGCCAGTGGGGACATCTATGCCGAAAACCTCTATGCGGCAGGCTCAGTTCTCTCCGGATACAACTATCCGGCAGAAAAAAGCGGGCTAGGAGTAGCTCTGGCTACTGGAAGGGCAGCAGGAAAGAATGCTGTGGCATCAATGAAGGGGGTGGCACCATGAGTGAAGAGGAGTCATATCAAATCATTAAGGGCACATTGAAGGAAGAGGGTATTGTCCCATATACCAAGCGTGAAGTTGAAGTGGTCAGGTCCGTCGAAAAGTGCATCAATTGTGGTGTCTGTATCAATCATTGCCCTGTCATCCGTGCTGTTGGCGTAGATAGGTTTACTGGGCCAAGGGGGATCGCAGTTGAGCTCAGTCGCTCGCCTCCTGAGTTCTGGGCATCTGTTGACAGGATCTATCTCTGCACGGGATGTGGGACATGTCGTGAAGTCTGCCCCAAGAATGTGGATATTCCTGACCTAGTGAACTTGATGCGAAAGCGTATCTACGTCCAACGTCCTGATCTTGTTCCTAAGAGCTTACGTGACCAAGTCCAGATTCTATCTGAGTATAACCTTGCTTTCGAACCCTGGGCAGACCCAGAAGAGAAAACTGAGAGCAGGGACATGCGTCTGGAGCGTCTTGGTCTTCCTTTTATTGAAGACCCAATTAAGCCAGGCGCAGAAGTCCTCTTCTATCCTGGCTGTCAAGCTGAAGAGCGGGCCCAAGAGGTGCGTGAGGCCGCCAAGATTATACTTCATCACTTTAATGCTGACTTCACGGTTCTGAAAGACATGTCTTGCTGTGGTCTGCCAGCAACACTGGTCGGTGACACAGAGAAATCAAACGAACTCGCACAGACCCTCAAGAAGAAGGTGAAGGCCCTTGGTGTCAAGAAGATTGTGACAACATGTGCAGGGTGCACGTCAAACCTGAACGAGATTGCGGACCGCGATGAATGGAATGTCCCGGTATACCACATCCTCGAATACCTAATGGAAGTAATTGGCCTAGATACTCTATCAAGAGAGTTCACCAAGAAGGATACACCAGCCACCAAGGTCACCGTCCATGATCCCTGTCACCTGATTCGTCACACTTCACGCCGAATCATGGAGTATGCTACTAGTATACTTGAAGCGGTCCCGTCAGTCGAAATATCAAAGTCTGCAGCTCACGACAGTTGCTGTGGCGGCGGAGGGATGGTCGGACGGCACTCTCCACATGTGGCACGATGTATTGTTAAGGAGAATGTAGCTGCTATTCTTGAAACAGGCGCCCAGAAAGTTGTCACGCCGTGTCCCCTATGCACTGCTCAACTGGATGAGAACCTATTCCGAGGTCGGAGCGATATTGATGTTGAAGATCTTACTGTTCTCATCGCAAGAAACCTGAAGAGGGAATAAATGAATGCTCGATTCCAAAACGAAAACTGAGGTCGCAGAGCGTCTGTCAAGAATTGTAGGCGAGCAACATGTCACTATTCAGGAAACTGATGCCATCCTAAACTCACAAGACGCTTGGCCACTGAGCGAGGCTAAGATTCGTGCAGGAGAACTCCTCCTCCTTGCAGATGTAATCGCGTTTCCTGGTTCTACACACGAGGTATCTGAGGCACTCAAGGTATGCAATGAGTTAGGCGTTCCCGTTATTCCTGTTGGCGGAGGTGCTGGCACCTGCGGAGGCACTGTGCCCATCTATGGTGGAGTCCAACTTGATATGAAGAGGATGGATAAGATCCTTCATGTTGACCATGAGTCCATGCTCGTGCGTGTCCAAGCAGGAGTCGTAGGAATCGACCTTGAGGAGGCTATGAACCGGCTTGGCTACACAACTGGTCATACTCCAACCTCACTTCGTGCTTCGAATGTTGGAGGTTTCTTAGCAACAAGGTCAGGCGGCTCGATGTCCTCTCTGTACGGGAAGATCGAAGATATGACTCTTGGTCTTCAAGTTGTCATTCCCGACGGTACTGTGATAGAGTGCAAAGCTGTGCCCCGGCACTCAGTTGGTCCTGATATCAAGCAGCTATTCATCGGGTCTGAAGGCACACTTGGTGTCATAACAGAG
The DNA here is from genome assembly GCA_964413775.1 of uncultured archaeon. Classification (GTDB taxonomy): domain Archaea; phylum Asgardarchaeota; class Thorarchaeia; order Thorarchaeales; family Thorarchaeaceae; genus MP5-2226. Next base: position 1,583 of record CAYPUO010000009.1, on the reverse strand, counting down.
GCTACTCTGAAGCTCTTTCCCATTCCCGAAGAACGGCGGTTTCGGAGCATGTGTTTTTCCGATATACACACTGGACTCTCAGCTATTATTGAGATTTTCCAGAAGGGCATAAAGCCCTCAGTGGTTCGACTCTACGACGAGATTGATACGGCCATGTCCATGGGGAGCCATTTCGAAATCGATGAGGAGTCGTGCATGCTTCTCCTTGCCTTTGATGGCTCAAAGAAACAGGTACAGCTTGATGAAATGGAATCTGTGAACATATGTCTGGCAAATGAAGCACAAGACTACGGCGATGGTCCTGCAAGCCGTTGGTGGGAGCATAGATACGATATGTACTATCCAACCAAGTTCACGACTGCAGGATTCTCGATTGGCGACACTATTGATGTCGTAGCAACCTACGATAAGTTAGAGAAAGTATACCACTCGATGAAGGAGGCCATGGAAGCCGAGGGCGCCATTGTAATGTGCCACTTTTCGCATATGTATCTGCAAGGCGGGAGCATGTACATGATCTTCTTTACGTCTCAGTCAGACGCTGAAACCGCGTGGAATGTCTATAGACGTGTGTGGGATGCTGGTGTGTATGCATGTCTGAAAGAGGGCGGTGTCATGAGTCATCAGCATGGCGTTGGTCTTTCACGAAGCACTTACACTGAAGATGATTTAGGGACAGCATTTCAAATACTGAAGCGTATCAAGGAGAGCCTTGACCCTAAGGGCATCATGAATCCAGGAAAGCTCGGCTTGGGGGTGCGCGAATAGTGGACCAGGAAACTTATGCCGAACAGATTCGGATGTGTGCGGCATGCCCCAAAATGTGTAGGCATGTATGTCCAACGTTTCTTGCTTGGAGGTCTGATGCGCCTACGCCTCATGGGCGTGCCATGCTTCTGCACTATGCGGAGGTCGGCACAAGAAACCTTGACGAACGCGCAATAGAAGTTCTCTACCAGTGTCTCCAATGCAGTCACTGTCTTACATGGTGCGTTCCTGAGATAGACATTGCTTCGATTGTGGAGCTTGCTCGACAAAAGATTGCCGCTGAAGGAAAAGCCCCCCAAGCTCTCGGGAATGTCACAAAATCAATCACTCAGAATCATAATCCCTTCGGTCAGGCACACGAAGCCCGTTTATCTTGGGTGCCGGAGGGCAATAAGAATAACGGGCGAATCATCTTTTTCGTTGGATGCACCGCATCTTATCGCGAACAGAGCATTGCTCGGGACACTGTTGAACTACTTACGGCCCTTGGCACTGAAGTCAGGGTCCTAGATGATGAGTGGTGTTGCGGGTCTCCGTTGTTTAGGACAGGATTTGTGGACGACGCTCTTTCTCAGGCAAAACATAATGTGGAACTCCTGAACGCTTTAGATGCAGACGAGATTGTCACAACCTGCCCTGGCTGTTACAGAACCCTAATCAAAGACTATCCTGACCGTGGCATGCAGCTGAACAAGCCAGTGAAGCATATCAGTCAGGTATTAGCAGGGCTAGTCCCCTCCACTTCGGCTCTACGGGAAACCAGAACGGTCACATTTCATGACCCGTGTCACTTGGGGCGACATACAGGTCAGTAT
>CAYPUO010000008.1:0-16285 GCA_964413775.1 uncultured archaeon | reverse complement strand
CTTCCAGACTGAGCGCTGAAGGGTCTCCTTCTGCTTTCTTTCTGGAGTCGGGATTCACGTCGCTATCGCCGACACTGGTGTATTCAGGATAATGATAAACTTGCTGACAAGAGCCACAAAGCACGCCAAAGGGTTTTATTATGGTGTCACTGGTTGTGTTTTGGTGACTAAGTTTGGAAGAAACAGAAGCCGCCGAGAATTCTGCTGAGAGGGTCACATCCGTACGGGACATCTTTCACTTCTCTCATTTTGGTCATTTCTACAGGCTATATGTTCCAATAGCTGTCATAATTGGAGTCATTTCAGGGTTTGCCATGGTCACGCTCGAACTGATGCTTACTGGTTTTGGGCTCCTGTTTAGTGCTCTTCCGAACTTTGTTGCTCCACTGATAGGGGGCGTCTTCTCGGGTCTGCTCATCTATTTTGGCCGCCGTGAGATTATGGGAAGTGGCATCTCCAAGGCTATCGAAATGACTCACAAGCCAGGTAGTTTCAAGAGCAACACAGCCGTTACCAAACTACTAGCTACTTCAGTTTCTATTGGGTCAGGGAATCCCGTTGGTCGTGAGGGCCCTGCCATACTGATTGGGGCGTCAATTGGTAACTCAGTTGGACGGAGGCTGGGCTTCACCGAGGACTCGCATCTTAGAGTCTTCCTAATGATGGGTGCTGCTGCGGCAACTGCTGGTATCTACAAGGCACCCTTGGGCGGAGCACTCTTTGCAACAGAATCTCCTTATCGGAGAGATGCGATGCTGGGATACTTCGTACCAACCGTTATTTCAGCGCTAACATCGTATATCATATTCGCCACGATTATGGGTATTAGCCCCATCCTTCAGTTTGGGGCAAGTTTCACTCTCACTCTGGATGTGCTGCCTTTTCTGGTCGTGTTTGGTCTAGTCGCCGGTTTCTTGTCAATCGCTTTCGCTGTTGTCTTCATGGGCACACGAAATCTCTTCGCACTGAAATTACCGGATTGGGCTGACCCCATCGCGGGATCTGCCCTTGCCTGCATTGTGATATTTCTTACAGGTCTCTTCCTTGATCCGTCTCTGACCATTGCTGGGATGGGCTATGATGTCATCAATAGTCTTGCATCTGCCAACGTTCCGATTATGCTTCTTATCATGCTGTTGTTCGGAAAACTCTTTGCCTCATCGTTTGTTGTGGCAGGACGTGTATCTGGCGGTGTTCTCGCGTCATCGCTCTTTGTTGGAGCTATGCTCGGTGCTATCTTTGGAGAAGTCTTCTTCCCAGATGAGGTGGGCGCTTTCATATTTCTCGGCATGGGTGCTGTGTTGGCTGCAACAACAAATACGCCTGTGGCCACAACCATCATGATGCTAGAGATGAGCCACTCATTTGACCTCATCATTCCTCTAGTGCTATGTGTTTGTGTTTCTTATCTCGTCAGCGGCGGCACATCGCTATACGAAGGCCAGAAGACGAGTCGGGACGATGAAGAAGAAGGATTTTACACAATTGCCGAAGGTCGTCCAAGAGATGAGGGCAAGCTTGAGCTCAATGAAACGGATGCAAACGCTGTTAACTCAGAACAGAGGGATGAGAACAATCAATGAAAAATCAATAAGCAAGGCGCCATGAGATGCTCTTATATGTGCGAAGATTCCTTCCGTCCTAATGCAGTTACACCACGAGGGTTCTGTGTATGAAGAAACTTGGTGAATTCGAGCTTCAGTTCAAGGATGTAGGAGGCCAGAAGACAATGCCCGTTGAGGTGCTAGTCGACAGAGAAAACACCATACTTGTGTTAGACTGTAACTGCTGTCAGGAAATGCTATCAAGTAGGCTCCCGGGTGGTGTCTTGATTCCGATTGCCTCCACCCTCAAGGCATTCTTTGAGACGCACAACATGCGGAACCTGACCGTGAGAGTGTCTGGACCTTTGATGCGACGCACTTACAAAGGCCTTGCCGACGAGTCGTTCATTCCAGACATGAGGGCTGAACTGGAACGAAGCGTGGCCGAGTTTTCCAAGCGAAGAAAAAGGTAGTACAAGACGAAACTATCTGCGTATTTGAGAGATTCCCTTCATCCACAGCTAGATTAATGTGCGTACACACCGATAATTCATGTAAAGCTCCGCGTAGTGTGATTTGAGAGAGGTCCAGGAGATGAAAAGTCAAAGGAAAATGGCGTGCCTTCTTCTGATACTACTGGTCCTTGCCCCTCTGGTGTATGTTCTTAGTCCTCGGCAAGGGTCTATCGAAAGTAACAGACAAAATGAGCCGAATCTGGACTTTTCGGCCCTGGAGTGTGAGTTCGGGGATAACATTCCATTGGTTGTTTCTTTTGGGCACAGCTCAGAATCAGCAATTGACATGCAATTGAAATCGCTGGGGATTAGCTACAGCTTTGGTGATATGCAGAGCAGCAGAGTCGGCCCCTACTATCTTCTTCGAGGGTCTAGTGCCGCATACAAGAACATGATTGAAACGATGGAACTAACTTACATTGCTCCACAGATGTCAAGCAAGCACACGGAGTCTCCGCGAGACCTCTCAATACCGGAGATAAATGCTTCATTGGTCTGGAATACATTTGATGCGCTCAATCGCAGTGTGACAGGAAAGGATATGCTAATTGCTGACCTTGATACGGGTGTGGACTGGACTCATCCTGACCTGTGGTTTGCAAATGGGTCGTCGTACAATTGGGGTGATTCCGACTCCAACCTCGTGCCTACTAATGGTACCGACTACATAGATCTGGATAGCAGCGGCACCATGTCTGCTGATGAGGCTCTGTATGTAATTGACCTAGATCGAGATGGTTACTACAATGTTTCCACTGATTGGATCTGGGCTGATAATGTCACCCAGGATGGAGTCCCGAATATCGGGGAGCCATTCTTTGTAGCCAATGACACAAATCACAATGGCCTTCTTGATTCTGGAGAGAAACTTGTCATGCTAAACGAGCCCAAGACGAAGTATATTGTGGAGGCTGACGGTTCAGCAACACTGAATATCCGTTCGTGGGTAAGAGGCACTAATCTCACGATCAGCACTCATGTTGACAAGGACGGTCATGGCACTGCAGTTGCCGGTATTCTGCTTGGAGGCCAGATTGGTTACAGGAAGTACGTGGGTGTTGCCCCTGATGCTGAGCTTATGATGATCAGAGTCCTGGGGGGACTAAATGAGTGGCTCACCATTGATGAAGGGCTCGCTTGGGCATATAACCATGGAGCCAACGTGATTCTAATTGAAGTTGGGTCATGGACGTATCAGTATCTCGATGGAAGCTCTGCTGAAGAAGCACTCATAGACACCATTGTGAGTGCGGGCGTCCCTGTGATTACTCCAAGTGGTAATCTTGGAGGCAGTCACAAACATGCGTTGGCTAACGTTACGGGAGGTAGTGCATACCAAGTTGAATTCAATGTACCTCCTATCGATCCTATCATTCAGAATGTATACATCACAGTCCTGTCAGTCAATGATACTGACTTCAGTGCATGCAACTTCAGCGTAATCATGAATCTTGCGGCTTGGAGTGGCCCGACTGATTACACGTTCTATCTACACCCTGGTACGGGGTATCAGACTTTCTACGCCGAGCCATCATACACTTGGAATTCGGTTACACTTACAATAGAGTCCTTCATTTCTGTATCGTCAAGGTCCACGAAGATGCTAGGCATACACATCTTTGCTACAACCTATGGAATCCCGGATACAGGTTCTGGAATAGCTCCTCCCTATCACAAACTCAACATTACAGCTCCTCAGGCCACAACATTCCATTGCTACATCTCTGATGACCAGAGCTCATGGAGTGGAGGTGCCGTCTGGGTGACGAATGTTACGAATGACTATGAGATAACTTGGCCATCGACTGCCGATAGTGCGTTGAGTGTAGCATCTTATCGGATACGAGACCTTGTTTCGCCCGAACCCATTGGCGACATTGCTGGTTTCTCTTCAATAGGCCCTAGAATCGATGGCGTACTGAAACAGGGTGTTGCAGCTCCTGGAGGCTTTGACATTATTAGCTCATACTCGGACGCTTCGCCATGGGCAAGTTGGTACAATGCATATGGGGCCCTTCCGTTTGACCAACGGTTTGGCTCATACCGTCTGTTTAGTGGCACTAGCGCGTCTGGACCACATGCTGCGGGTGTTGCAGCTCTCATGTTGCAGGTAAACGCAACATGCGGGTCTGTTGTAGCAGATGTTATCATGGCTACTGCATCTCAGGACTCGTTTACAAATACAACTCCGAATCCTACATGGGGGTACGGAAAACTCAATGCATTGGCCGCTGTAGAGGCCGTGACTCCCGTCCCCGATACGGTTCCTCCGTCATTTGGCGTGCCGACAATAAACCCTACTTCACCCAACTCGCTCGATACGGTGACTGTGAGTGTTAGTGTGACTGATGCAAGCGGCGTTGACTCGGTCATTTTGCAGTACTTCAACGGTACTGCTTGGAACAATGTCACAATGAGTCATGCGGGGTATGTATACAGCGGTACCATTCCTGCCTTTCCGAATGGAACAGTGATTACCTACAGGTTCTATGCAAACGATACGCTCGGCAACAATATCACGAGCTCCGACGACTCTTATACTGTCTACGATCCCCCAACTACTACGACGACTACGACGACTATCCCAACTGGTACAACTACAACGGGAACATCTACTACAGGCACGACAACTAGTACATCAACAGGCCCTACATCGACAACGAATCCAATTAGTCCGGATTACTTATACTTGGCACTAATGCTCTCTGCCGTGCTTGCACTAGTCATACTGAGTTGCGTTGTTTCTCGAAGAAGAGAGAGCTAGTGCTCTGATGAGCAGATCGGCCCTCGCTCCTGACTCCGTCCAGAGAATAGCTGCAATCCCGCAAAGAGAAGAAAGTCTACAAGGGAATTAACGCATCCCCTGTAGTTTGATCTATTGGTGTTCTTCTCTAAACTCAGTAAGGAATTCAGCAAGAGCTTTGACGCCTTCCAAGGTCATCGCATTATATATGGAAGCGCGCATTCCCCCGACAGAGCGGTGACCCGCAAGGCCAATCAGATTATGCCTTATGCCTTCTTCCACAACCTGACTTTTAAGCTCTTTCGTGGCCATTGTAAAAGTGACATTCATGAGAGAACGCGAGTCTTTCATAGCATGCCCTTTGTAGAAGCCATCTGACTTGTCAATAACATCATAAAGTATCTTGGCCTTCTCACGGTTTGTCTTCTCAATCTTTGAGATTCCGCCATACTCTTTCCAATACTCCAAGCACAGCTTAGACATGTATATGGCAAAGACAGGCGGGGTGTTGAACATCGAGCCCTTTGCCGCTTGAGTCTTCCACTTGAGCATTGTCGGCGTTTCCTCTGGGACTCTATCGAGTAGGTCATTCCGTATGATTACAAGAGTCACTCCAGCCGGCCCCAAATTCTTCTGTGCACCTCCATAGATTGCTCCGAACTTCTTAATGTCAACCTCTCTTGCCATCAGGTCCGAGGACATATCACAGACCAGTGGCACATCATCCGGCGGCTCTGGCCATTCATGCCACTCAGTGCCATAGAGTGTATTGTTGCTTGTTATGTGCAGATATGCTGCGTTCTTTCCTATTGTGTACGCCTTGGGAATGTGATTGAAGTTGTCTTCTTCTGAGGAGGCAATTATCTTGACATCTCCATAGAGCTTGGCTTCCTTGATGGCCTTTGAAGACCATCCACCAGTGTTGATGTACTCCATGGTCTTTCCAAGTACCTGCATGTTTATCGGGGTCATCAAGAACTGAGTTGATGCTCCACCCTGCAGCCACATAATCGTATAATCACTTGGAACGTGCATTAGTTCTCTCACAAGGCCCGTAGCTTCTTCTATTGCCTGATCCCACTCTTTGGATCGGTGAGATATTTCCAATACTGACATTCCGGTTCCGTTGAAGTCAAGCAGCTCGGCCTGTGCCTTCTTCAGTGCGGGCAGGGGAAGTGTTGCAGGACCCGGATAGAAATTGTAGACTCTTTTGGTCATGTTACAACCCTCGTTTTGTTTTACTTCAGCTTGTAGATTGTAAAGCCTGTCCAGACCTTTGGCTGGAAGAATGTGCTCTTTTGTGGCATCACCTCAAAGTTCTTGGAAACAGCTTCGACTTCCGTAACCTTTGTGGGATTCATGTAGAACACAGCCTGAGCTCCAGCTTTCACAGAATTAATAGATTCCTCTATGGCATCGCCAATTCCTTTCAAGTATACCACATAGCCTCCTCCCTTCATGGTGCCTTGCATTAGTTTCTCCTTGTCAATGCCCAGCATTCTGTCCAAAATGAGCGAATGAAGGATTGATACATCGAGGCTTCTCAGCTGCTCTGAGCTATCCGACATCACCTCTGTCATAGTATCCATGTTTCTCAAAGTCAGGGCGTAGAAGTATCCATCATTCATGAACAGGCCAAAAGCATGTTTGCCTTCTCTAAACATCGAGTCCATGAGCTTGAACATTGGTTCTTTCTGCCCAAATCGCTCAATGTCGAAGTGCTCACTGAGGTTTTGCAGAAGCTTCTCTCTGTCTAAGTTATCGAGGTTCTGTACTAGACGGTGCGTGGGGAGTACAACCAGCCCCGGGTTCGATATATTCACGAAGGTTAGCATGCGATACCGCGCTGATTCAAGTTCGGGATGCTCTGTAGACAGTTTAAGTGCGGTCTTGTAGCGGTGATGGCCATCTGCAATGATGACATACTTGTCTTCCATCAGTTTCGAGATTGCAGCAATATCGTTCTTGTTGTCAATCTGCCAGACTCTATGTCTAACCCCTTCGTAGTCAGTGACATCGGTTGCTGGTGTATTCTTCATGGCCTTTTCCAAGATTGCATCGACTTTGCCTTCATGGTCCGGATAGACAACGAAAATCTGACCAAAATTCGCCAGTGTCTCTCGGCACAGGCTTAGCCTATCAATGATATCCTTTGGAAGGGTTTCTTCATGCTGAAGGACGCCAGCGAAGTGACCTGGATCAGGAGTTTTCCTGGCGAAGTCCTCTAACGCCATTAGTCCGATGAAACCGAACCTGAAGAGCTTCTTTCCCAACACCTCAAAGTCTTGTCCATAGACGTAGAAACAATCTGTCTTGTCCTTGACAAGGATTTGGTCTTCTATCCATTGATTGAGCAGGTTTCCAGCTCGGGTGTACTGATTATTCCTGTCAGTATCTCCCTGCTCTGCCTTATTCCTTGTAATCCAGGCTATGTTATAGGGGGACAGGCCCTGAATCCTGTCAATCATATCGCCTTTCATGATATCATATGGGGGAGCTACAACCCTAGCGATATCTTTGACTTTCTTCTTATCATATCTGAATGCCTTGAAAGGAATAACTCGCACCAACTTACGCCACTCCAGATTCAACTTGGGGCACGAGCGCCATGGCCGCATGAGGACAGACATAAGTCTTTCTCATGGTCGCTCGGTCAAGCTAGACCACGTATTGCTCAATCGTCAAACTTAAATGCAAAACCATAGCGTGCAGCCGGACTGTAAATACTTGGGGGTATCTCGATGGAATTCTGTGAGAAATGCGGTGCAATGATGCTTCCTGTGAAAAGGGACGCGAAAAAGGTGGTACTAAGGTGTCGAGAATGTGGGCATGAGAAGGTCATGAAAGCAGACGGGTACAAGGTGGAATTCAGAGTGAAGCATTCTCCAAAAGAGAAAATCGTAGTTGTCGAAGATGAAGCCAAAGGCTCTGAAGAAGTGTCTGAGGACGAAAGGAGAGAGCGTCGAAAAGCGATTCTTGAGTTCTACGAGTCAGAGGACTAGTCTGCAAGCTCCCACTGAACAACCTTTAAGTTCACCAAATCATAAGATAGTACTAGTGGAGCATATGGACTTTTCAAGTCGTTGCCACCTCTTTCTGCCAAACGAGTGTACTCAAATTAAGAAGTGATTGGAGGTATTGCCTTGAGCAAGTTGAACTATTCACTGATATATGACATGGAATCTTTTGTTGTCACAAAGGGAAACATTATCGATAAACTAAGACTAGCTGCAGCTGGCTATGAGATCTCCTCAGAAATCGTTAACGAGAGCCTGACGGAACTGAGGGCAGCTATGAACCCGGATGGAGGACTACCTTTTGACCTTGTCAGAGGGAATCCCAGCTCTATAAAGATTACAGCAGAAGTGATTCCGCTGCTGGCAAATTTCAAGGATCAATGTTCTGATATAGTTGGCATGATGAGTTCATTTCTTATATCGCGACAAAAGAAGGACGGGGGATTCGCGGAAACTCTTAATCTCGATTCGCTTATCGAAGATAAGTATGGTGGTACAGAAGGAAGAGCATGGTACCCAGTTGGGAAGAGTATCACCTGGCTCACTGGAAAGGCGTTGGAAGCTCTTGTATTCGCCAAGCATGATGATGAAGAGCGTCTGCGTCGAGCCCGGGATTTCCTGCTGTACTCTCAGAACGAAGACGGAAACTGGCCTGACTATCGCGATCAGAAGGAGTCGGATCCGCTCGGGACTGGCAACATAATTCCTGCTCTGCTTGCTGTTGGAGTGTCGCCCGAAAATAAGGTCTATCAAGATGGCCGGGCTGCATTGCTCCATCACCTAAGCATTTCAATTGAGAACAACTCAACATCCGATATGGTTGACTTATTTGCAGTCGGGACACCTCTCTCCGAGAAGGAGCGCGATGTAATACTCAGGGGACTCAATCTAGTACTAGTTTCGCAAAATAGCGACGGAGGCTGGGCTCCGATGGGGTCCAAGAAAAGCGATCCTGAGTTGAGTTCAGTGCTGGCATTTGTCGTGAACAAGTGCTCTGAGTACTAGGAAAGGAGTTGATCTGGAGTGAGCAAGAGACTAGCAGTCCTGCAACAGGGTGATCGCTTTGTTGCAGGCATCTTTTCTGACTCGGGGCTCTTTTCGACTAGCATACCCACGAATTCCGTCAAATCCGCTATTAGCTCTGTGAAGGCGAACAAGCTTCCTCGTGAAGACCACCCAGAGGACTTGAAAACACTGAGATATGTCTTCGACGTAATGAAAGGAATCGAAGTTCCGCTGAACAAGATTAAATTTGATTTCTCAGGGCTCTCGCCAAAGCAGGTGGCGGTACTAAAGACAACCAAGGGAATTCCTTTCGGGAGAACAAAGACCTATGGCGAGGTAGCAAATGATGCCGGACTCCCGAATGCGTCAAGGTTCGTTGGAAACGTGATGGCGTCCAACAGATTTGCACCACTTATCCCATGTCATCGAGTTGTAGCGGCGTCGGGATTGGGTGGGTATGGATTTGGGATTGGCACAAAGAAGGAGCTTCTATCAAGGGAAGGAGCATTCGCGGATTAATTTCTCAGAACCTTTTATTTTGATTATGTATTTGGATTTCTAGGGACTGTGCTTTAACGAGCGTGAAATCATTGAACCTCAAAGTACGAAGAAACGGGGAACTCATAGAACTGCGGAAAGTAGAGCTTGAAACAGTCAGTCCTCCTCTTTTTAGAACATTGATTGGGTACAACTCTCTTAAGCGACTGGGATATTCTATATCCTTCATAAGGCCAAAGAAGAGCTCGACTGGTGACTTTGAGAGAATTCGGTATAATTTCATTGAACGCGGCGCGATGACTCGTTCACTCGAGGGAGAGCTAGAGCCCGATATGAAGCGAGGGATTCTCAATCAGCTGCCTCGTGGTGATTTTTCCATTGTCCTACTACTGACTCAGATACCACGTCGTGGAGTTAATATCCGATTAGACAAGTTCGAGTATGAGTTCCTTGGTTGTATCCTGATGAGGAACGACGAAGTATTGGATGTAGTGATGAACACCACTCCGACACGAGACATTCTCATGCCACAATACGATGGACTTGACTCTACGGTTTCACAGGAAGCCTAGAGAGGTAGTGTTTCTCTCCTTCCGTAATGGACCTCTTCTGTCCTGATTTGGCCAAAGACATGCGAGCTTCGTGGTCCCTGAGGACCACATTTAATTGTGGGTGCCTTTCTATGTTGCAATCGCTTCTATTCTTTCAGTCAAGCCATTTCAAAAGAAGGTAAACCTACTGTGTCGCGAAGTGCACGTGAAATCCCCAAGATGCTGGCTGACTTTGGTGAGCGACAGTTCTCTGAAACGGGTGCTGATGCCGTGGAGGTGCTTAGAGTCAAAGCAGCCACCATACGAAAGTACTGGTCTCGTTTGCAAGGCATTCAGTATTTGGTGGCAGTACTGAGCCCTGATCGAGTGAGAGTGTATTTCTTCAATTCTAGTGCGATAATGCTTGTCGGAGAGAATGTGGAATTTTCTCAATACGATAGGATACGGTCGAAATCTAAGCTCATAAAGAAATACGAACGGCCCAAGCCTCCAACCGAGCTTGAGCTGAGAATGGAGGCTACGGAGGATTTACGCCACTCATTGACAAAGGCTCTTAGGCGGTTGTCACGTTTCTTAGGTGAGAAAGAACCCGAATTCCCAGTTATCTTTGTCACAAAGGTTGAGCATAACTCACAGCTTCAGAATTTCGGTATGCATATTGAGGATGATGGGGCTCATCTGTTTGAGGAACGGATGGTTTCGTCACAGCTACTTGAGGGTCTTGTCCTCCGGAGCTCGTTCCTTGCTATGCTGGGCACCCAACTTGCTAGAGATGACTTTGCCCAATGTATGGCGAATGCAACAGCCAGTTTCCTCCTGAAGGATAAGGCAAGGGCATTATGGAACAAACGGTGGAATGAAATCAGTAAGGCCACAGACTACGCAGATATCGCTTTCTTCATGCAGTCTCATAGAAGCACTTTCGGCCCGCAGGGCATGTCCTTGGTGTTGCATATGATACAAGGGGGAGATGCCGGTATTCCATTATCCAAGTGGATTGAGGCTCTTGAAGCTGTACACCGTTACCATGAAGTTTCCTTGGGCACTGAGGCTTGGCCAATTCTCCAAGCGTTCTTCAGGACACTCCAACAACCACGAAAGCTCTCAGCCAAGCGACACGTTCTATCAAGTATTCATCTTGCTCCACGGGCACTCTGCAATACTATTCCCCTCGGAGTGAACCTAGGAGTATCAATATCCCCCTCAGGGCATATGACTGATGCTGATTGGCTTCGTATCGGAGTCCGATCTTCTTCAGAAAACCGTGAGCTTGCGGTTTCGGAGAACTCTGGGGCGGCACTGCAGTCCATTAGATACTACCTTAATCTCGAGGACATTATCCCCAAGCATGGCGGTGTCATATCTTCGGGCAAAAGCCTGCTTTATTGGGCGCTGTCTAAGCTCAAGACAGCCTCCCCTTCGACCAATGCATTTGAATCAGAGGTCATGTTTAGGGAAGGAACAATATCCGAGGCTGAGAGAGCAGTTCTTCAACGTCTCTCACTAGGTGACCTTGAGATATTGTCAAATACTCTGGTAGGCTCTCCCCAACGGGTCGAGTCTCTTTATAGCTCAGGGTGCCTTGTCTTGGTGCCTGATTTTGGCCATATTGGCGTAGAGCCAAACCTGGTTATTCAAGGCAAACTAGACGATTATAGCAGAGAACTCCTGGATTACTTGGTAGAGGCAACGATTTTCCAGACTGCAACAGAGTTCTATGCAGTAGCAAGTGCTCCATCGATGTGGGGGCAGGAGATAATGGAATACATTTCGTCCAGTGATCTTGCTGCATGGCCTGTCACGAGAGTCTATTCACCAAGGAAACTGGTGAGATTCGAGAGTCCTTTCAGCGGAAAACAGGCAGAATGGAGTGACTAGGCTTCGTTTGTTTCTGGCACATTGAAAATGATGTCAACTAATTGGTCCGCTTTCCCAAACGTGTCTTCACTAATTCCTTCCACAATTACTTCGGGGTACTCCTTTTCGAATCGAGATACAAACTCCCGAAGCCTCTGTCTAATATCGAATGTTTCTTCCTCTGCGATAAGCGTGACTATTCTCAAACCAGTGTGTTCCATGAGGAGAGTAAAGCCCTCATGGTTGATTGACCGTAGCATTCCGACTTTCCCCATGACTTCGTTTGAGAATGTTGTAATTGCAGAGATAAAACCGCTCACAAGACCGCTATCCATCTCAATCTCTGAATCAAATTGATAGACATATTCTGCAAGCCCTGATTCCCTACACAGAGTCATCAGAATATGAAGGGAAGGACGAGGTATCTGCTTCAGTTGTCCTGCCGGCTTGAATGCCGCTACCCGCTGCATTTTCTTCGAAAGGTCTGGAGTGACTTCAGGTTCCAGTTTCTTCTCAGCAATGAGCCTTATCTTGTTCTGGGCCTGTTCCTCTAGCCTCCTATCTTCAACATATGCCGCGACGCTCTTCGCACGCTCTGCATCGCCTTTTGCCTCCATGTTCCTATCTGCAAGTCTGAAGAAATCGCTACGAAGTAAGAGCGCTTCAGCGTATAGGTGTTGGAGGCCCTGCTCCTTGGCCAGCTGGATTAAGTCATCAAGATGATATATTGCCTGAGTGAGCTCCTCTTCCACTTCCTCATCCTGATATGCCTGCATATGGGTCTGAGTTAGGTAAAGTTCACTTCGAACCAAAAGCTCAAAGAGCTTGTTTTGTCTCCCTATCTGGAGAGCCTCTTCGAAGTTCTTTATGGCTGGCTTCCATTTCTTGTTGTAGGCTTCAACCGCACCTTTTGCAATTAGATAAGCAGCTCGATGGAGTGGCTTCTCAGATTCCTGCACCAGATCCTTTGTTTTCTTCAGGAGCTTTCTCGCTTCTTTTTCACGTCCAGTTCTGACCATGAGGATAACATACCATGCATAGACCTCAATAGTGCCAAAGTGGGTCTTCTCTTCAATCCTTATTGCCTCAGATAGGTATCTTTCAGCTTCGTCATATCGCCCGAGAGTGACAGTAATCTCTCCCATATTCGCTAAGGGTGCAGTCTTCGCCGCATCCATATCCATGATGTCATAGGCCTTCTTGAAGAACTCAAGGGCTTCTTCCAAGTTTAAGGTGTTATGGCGCAGGGTACCCAGGTTGTTGTAGGCCATGCCGAGACCGAGATTGAAAGACAGCATCTCACTAATTTCTTTGACTCTCAGATAGTGTTTTTCCGCTTCCTGGAAGTCGCCAGATAGGTTGCAGATGTTCCCCCGAAGATTCTCCGAGAGTGCGAGAAACATTCTGTGGTTTCCTTTAAGCGCCATCTCCTGTAATGTATCATTGATTCTTGATGCTCTGTTCGCCTGTCCGACAGCTCTAAGGAGGTCTCCTACCACGTATAACGTGAACATGGTTTCAGTAAGTGGATCCTCTACTTGCTCAGGATATGTTTCTAACAGATTATCAAATTCCATAACTGCTACAACAACGCTCGTGTTCCTTTCAGCCGCAGCCAACAATACTCTCACGGTGCTCAGTCTGACCTGGTCTGAAGGTGGTGAGTCTTCAGTCACAGATGCTTCCATCTGATATATAACTTCTTTCAGGCCCTCTGAATCTGAGAGTGCGAACAACACAATTGCACGTAGGCTCATTACCTCGACACACTTAGATCCTGTTGACAGGAACAGCGCTTCCGCATGCCTTCCTCTTATTAGACATGCCTGGATGCCCAGCACGATGATTGCATCTACTGGAGCCTCCTTCATACTCTCTTTGGTTGCAAGGTCAATCACTGCATCCGTAAAAGCAGCGAAATAGTCCATGCCCTGCTCCGTCTTTACCTTTGTTGCACTGGAGATGTTCTCCCATGGGATATCCTCTGAGTCCCTCAAATGAATGAACTCGGGGGGAACCTCTGTGCCAGTCAACACGCGCACCATATCCATCCATGCACAAGTGAGTATTGGATGTTGTGGTTTCGGTATGGTGTCATTATTCTGGCTCTCATCATAACATTCATAGACTGAGGCGTGACATGAGAGAAACAGCAGCATCGGAGAAGATTGCATTGTTTGATATTTTGGAGCGTGCTCTTGAGTTCGGGCAGGGACTCGGAGCCAGCTATGTTGAACTCAGAGGTGAGTCTGGTTTTATTGAGTACATCCAGATGGATGACAGTCGTGTAAACGCTTTGACTCAGCGTATCGAACGCGGAGTTGCCATTCGTGTCTTAGCAGATGGCGCATGGGGTTTTGTTTCAACAGGCGACATTGATGGACTGAACGGGGCGGTAGAAAGCGCCTATAAGATGGCCAAGGCAGCAGCTGTTACCCGTCATGAGCCGATTGAACTTAGTGACGCAGAGGTCTATGAGGATGTAGTTAAGGCCAAGATAGAAAGGGACCCTCGGGAAGTCCCCATAGATGAAAAAATCAAGTATATGACTGACATGACAAAGACGATTCGAAACTATGATGATAGGATTACAGCTGTTACTGTCAAGATTCGGACTGCATCTGGAAAGAAGTTCATTGCGACTTCAGATGGCTCTCGTATTGAAACGCCTATACTATTGGTCTGGGCATATCCCTGGGTTTCTGGAAAGGATGGAACCCGACTTAGTGCTGCCAGACATGAGGAGTCGTCCACGCATCAGGGGTGGGAGTACCTGGATACAATTGCTACTGCGGAGTATATTGGCGAGCAGGTTGCTAAGAGAGTCATACTGCAACTTGAGGGCACGCCCGCAAAGGGAGGCTCATTTCCATGTATCTTGGCTCCAAGGGTGATTGGCGTCCTTGCGCACGAGGCACTTGGTCATCTTGCTGAGGCCGACCTCACTGTTCAGAGTGCGTTCAATGGCAAGATTGGAAAAGTGGTCGCAGCTGACGGGGTCAGCATGACTGACGATGGTACCATGCCGATGAATGTTGGGACATCCAAATATGACGATGAGGGGGTCCCATCCTCACGGGTTGAAATAATAAAAGACTCTGTCCTTACCGAACTGATGACGAATCGAGAGTATGCTCACAAAGTTGGGCAGCGGCTGACTGGCAATGCAAGGGCAGAGAGCTACCTCTATCGGCCCATAATAAGGATGCGAAACACCATGTTCGAACGAGGCGATTGGTCTGATGACGAGCTTTTTGAAGGAATCAAGTTCGGATACTACTGCAAGGACTTCAGGGGAGGCCAGGCACAAATGAATGCGAGCTTCCAAGTAGGCATCCAGGAAGCCTTCGAGATTGTTGACGGAGAGCTTGGTAGACCTGTCACAGATCTCTCGATATCTGGCATTGCGACAGATTCTTTGTTCAAGATAGAAGGAATCTCTAAGAATGACTTTCCATGGGAAACAGGCAGGTGTGGAAAGGGGCAGGAAGCCTTCATAGCCGCAGGAGGGCCTGATATTCGCTTTGCAAAGGATGGCATCACGTTCGGAGGGAGAAATTAGTATGTTGGATGAAAAAACATTGCTAGATCTCTGCAAGAGTCTTGTCAGCGAGGGTCAGAAGCTTGGTGCTGATGCAGTTGAAGTCCAAGCAGAAGACGCATCAGGCATGGAGGCGAACATTGAGATGGGACAAGTTGCAGGTGTTGAGCTCACATTAGGCGTACAGATTGCCATTCGTGTGTTTATTGGAAAGAAAGTTGGATCTGCATTTACGAATATGCCCTCTGAAACGGCCACAAGAGAAGCCCTTAGGCTTGCGCTCGATGCAGCTAGAGCAACAACGGAAGATGACAATATTCAGCTGCTACCAGGGCCATCTAGATATGGTTCTGTGGAGGGACTATGGAATGAGGACCTTGCGGTCGCAGAACCATCATATGTTGCAGAAGTGTCCACGGATCTTGTGAAGAAGGCCACATCAAAGGAGCCCGACCTAATTCCTGGCCTAGGTGGTACCGGATCGGAAACAAATGTAAGTGCATATGCTAATAGCCGAGGCGTCGCAGTTTCTGAGAGGGGCACAGTTGGATACACCTATCTCATGGGCGTTGCACCAACCGAATCAGGTATGACTCCTTCCGTATTTGCTTTTGATATTGGACGGAGTAGCACTCTCTCTGCTGACAGAGTTGTAGATGAGGTTGTAGACACTATCAGGATTGTTCGAAACACGACACACGGAACATCGGGTAAGTTTCCTATCATACTTCATCCCAGCGCATATGGTGCCCTAATGAGGTTCACCCTTTTTGAATCAATAAGAGGTGATAATGTTGCCCGTGGTAAGTCAAAGATTGGTGACAAGCTGGGCGAGAGAATAGCTTCTGAGGTTGTGACGATTAGTGATGATGGTCTCGATGTCCGCGGTGTTAACGCTGGCATTGCTGATGACGAAGGTGTCCCTAGGCAGCGAACCACCATCATAGAGAACGGAGTTCTCCGCTCATTCATATGGGATAATTATTGGGCTAAACGGATGGGTGTTTCCAGCAC
>CAYPUO010000007.1:0-16926 GCA_964413775.1 uncultured archaeon | reverse complement strand
GATTTAGCTCACTTCAAGCGCCGTGCAGCTGGAAAACCAAACAGTCTGGTGAACAATAGGAAGAGAACACAAATAGCGACGAAAATCCAGCAGGCCAAACGGGATTTAAACCACAAGTTCCAAATTCGTTATAGGAAAACGTTACCCATGGAAAGTCAGAGGGTTAGGTTAAAGGACAAGAGGGAAGTAACACTCAGACCTTTGGAGATTGATGATGGAAACCGATTGCTACACATGTTTTCTACAATGTCGGAAAAGGCCCTAGAGTGGGGTATGCCTCCCTATACTAAAGAAACCGTGAGCCGTTGGTTGAGTAATATTGAGAGGCTTATTTCTCTGGTAGCTGTCTATCAGGATCGGATTATAGGATATGCTACGGTTTTCAAACACACGCATCCCAGAGAAAAGGATATTGCCGACATGGGGATATACTTGCATCAAGACTTTCATAGTGTCGGACTCGGAACGATGATGAGCAAAGTCGTCCTTTCCATTGCAAAAGCCCAAGAGCTACACAGGATTGGTCTTCATGTTGTAGAAGACAACAAGATTGCGGTAGATTTGTACAAGAAGCTTGGTTTCATTATTGAGGGTGCAATGCGAGATGCCTACTATGGATCAGACGGGAAATATCACAACATGCTGGTGATGGGCATTCTGCTACCAGTCAACATACATGACTAGAAACAGTTGGCGGGCCAGACGGGATTTGCGCCTACGATGAATTAAGGTCGTTCAAACCCAAGTATTTATTCAAATTGAACAACTAGTTGCAATACTATGGGCGAACACCTCATTGCTCAAGCATCAATAACAATCAATGCTCCTGCCGATAGGGTTTGGAATGCACTTACAAATCCTGAGATAATCAGACAGTATATGTTTGGTACGAGCGTGATTTCAGACTGGAAGGTAGGAAGTCAGATAGTCTGGAAAGGAGTGTGGGAGGGTAAGGAGTATGAAGACAAGGGACGGATTCTCAGGTCAGAGAAAGAAAAACTCCTTCAATACAGTCATTTCAGTCCGCTCTCAGGAAAACCTGACAGACCTGAAAACTATCATACGGTAACAATAAGATTGGCAGCAGATGGTGATCGAACATTCGTTGAGCTGTCCCAAGACAACAATGAAACAGACGAGGCACGAAAGCACTCTGAGAAAAACTGGCAAATGATGCTGGAAGGTCTTAAGGGAGTATTAGAGAGTCGATAATCCATCAATGAATGTTCCCGATTCGCATCGGTGGGCATATTGCATCCTGCGAAGAAGGATGTTATCTGAGAGGGATTCAAGGGGGAGCGAAACTTAATTGGCCGCATGGAATTTGAAGCGGGCCTGTACGATTAACAAGCACTTCATCGGAAAGTCCTCCTTTCCGGCTTCATTTCTTAACCGCTTCAACTCCATACTGCCACTTGTACAGATAACCAACAACTGCTCCAAGAATGAGAAACCTTGGCACATTAATAATCTCCCCGATGAGAAAGTAATACAATGGATCACTCACAAGAAAACTTGCGCCAAGTTCAATCGTGATTGTGGCAATACAAAGGGCAACAAGGCTTAGTATCACGGACTTTAGGACTGGACCCTTTGTTGGAATCTTGTCAAAGAAGCGAAGTAAAGGGTAGCTGACGCAGCCCGCAATAATCAGACTAGCAACCATAGCCTCAACAAGCATTGGAATATATGAGATTGAAAAAGCAGCTCTGTAATCCGCGGCGATAGGAGTCAGGGAAATCGCGAAGGTGGTTGCCCAGAATGCGGCCCCTCCCCCGAGAGTCAGTCTGTACATCTTCTTCTAGACCTCGCATAATGCCTGTCACTCTCGTCATTTATCTAATTCTGCTCTCAGTTATTTCGTCAGAAGTAGATGGTGGGCCAGACGGGATTTGAACCCGCGATGAATGTTTCCCGGAAAAACGGTGTTCCATCACAGATTGATTCAGCCTTTTCATGAACATGTTAAGTTGTATTAGTGGTTGAATGCTTTGAATTGCAAAGAAGGCACTTGACATACCCAGAGCAGATAGCAATACGAATCATATACACCCAGAAAAGGAATATATCCGCTGAGCCAGTCCTGTGGATTGTTAATGGAGGACGTTTCTTGAATATTCTATTGGGCGAATCTAACACTTCAGTGATTCGAATTGTTGGCTTTTCACTGGTTCTCGTTCTGTCAGCTTGGGTTCTATCAGTCTATCATTTACTCTTTGGCTTTTCGCTGCTGATTCCCGATTACATGCTGATAGGACTCTCAGGCTTTCTATTCGGACCAATTACAGGTGCCATCGTGTCCGTTGTAGTCTATTTGATATACTCTGGAGCATACTTCTCTTCGACACTCATCGGAGTAATCGTCGCAACGATAATGACTGGTATCGTATCGACGGTCCCAAGAGTTCGAGAGAAGCGGCTATTATTCCTCGGATCCTTCGGAGGAGCAGTGCTTATTGCCGTATTTCAAGTACCAATCTTTTTCGCAAGCGGTACCATGCCAATGCTGAACGCAATGTTGACTCAATTCCTTTCATTTTTTATAGGGGGAACTCTTGCGGTCTTTCTTTCAGAGCCAATCAGAGGAGCACTTCTTGTCAGAGATAGCTCTTCCAACCAGCAAGAGCCTAGGCCAGTAGTTATTCAAGAACCTGATACAGTAGTTGATCAGAAACCTATGAAACATGCTGAGGAATCACCAAGAATCTTGCATGAACAAAAGGGAGTCGAGATGACTGGAGATGCAAACCTCACTGTGGCATCCGGCATAGACCATGCAGGCGAGAATCTCAAAATCGCCGTTAAAATCACAAACAACTCATCTCTCGCAGTGATAGGTGTCACGATAACTCTGGATGCTCCTGCGGCACTTGAGTATGTCAAGGGTTCCAATGCCACTCAACGTATCGGCAGTATCACTCCCAATAGCTTTCAGAGTGCTATCTTCTGGTTGAAGGCGACTAGATGTATTGATGACTCCTACGGAGGGGTCATATCATACCGGGATGCAACAAACCAACACCATACCTTACAGATTCCTAGAAAGAGACTCGTCAACATATGTCCGATGCTCGAAATCACTGATTCCCCAAAGGATATCTTCGCTGCATGCAAGTTTGGCGGCCTTGAGAGAAACAGCACATCTTTCAAGTTCGAGGGCCCTCCGTCAGTCGCGTTCAATCTAGCTACCTCTCGTGTTTCATCCTTGGAGCCAGTTGAGCGGATTGAGGATGACTTCGAAGGAGGAGAATACCTTGGCTATTCATGTGTAGTCGGCAGGACAAAATATGAAAAACAGATGTTCGGTGCAGAGATACAAGTGAGCGGTACTCCATCAGGCGGTGTCCTCACCTTGAGTGTGTATACTGATGACGAGCGGATACTCAGCGGTTTCTTTGTTGATATCATGACAGAAGTTCGACAACATGTGGATATCCTAGAAGAGAATAACTCATTGAAACCAACAAATTGTCCCAATTGTAACGCTCCTCTCAACCTTGCAAATATCCCAGAATCTAGGATATATCAATGTGAATCATGTGGCTCAAGAGGGAAGATACCTCCTTGGATGATGTAGGTATACGTATGAGTTCAGATTCGTTCAGAGAACGTTAGATCACCTAGCTTGATGTGGGGGCTGCTATGACTGCCAGGTTCGATTGTATCCAGCATAGTAGTTGAAACTCGGCCAACCTTATGCATGGAATACTCGAAGAATGACCTGTTCGGCTAATCTGGTCGGATTATAGGCATGAGAAGTAGCGAGCTGATTGAGTTGGCGGGCCAGACGGGATTTGAACCCGCGACCAATTCACCTAGTGCAGGGAAGCCCCGTACTATCAAGTGACTCTTCTCCAGAGAATTCTCTCAGGAAAGTAAGAGCCTGTCGCTATACCTGGCTTAGCCACTGGCCCGTGGTTCTGCCTCTGTTCAGCATCCAGTTATAGAGATTTCGGAATGCTCTATGCGTTCTATCCAGTCAAGAAATCCCTTCCAGTCCACCATGTCTGCGTGAAAGTGCTCATCACAATTCTCGCAGTGGGAGTAATCGCCGGTCTTCAACTCATCCGTCATAGAGGTTTCTTTGCTCGAAACGGTCATCGTTCAGAAAACCAGATAGAAAATCACGTTTCATAAGATCTGAGATTACTTTACGAACATACTCTTCACTAAACCCAGTCTGAGTACTGATTTCAGAGATTGTGAATTCTTTCTTTTGAGAGGCAACCTCCAGAATGAGCCGGCCTTTCTTTGTGTCAGGCCACCCCTTTAAGAAGAGGGGTATTCCAATTACCACTCCTAGTGCTCCTGCTATGAAGGTGGCTTCAAAAATAGTCAAGGAAGAATATGGTTGACTGGAGTAACGTAAAAACTCTACTCTGCCATATATTATGAGCATCAAGCCCGGGACGCATAAATAAACGCCCAATACAGCCTTGCCCGTAGCATATCGCATGGCAGAAGTTAGGACATGAAGTGAAATAAAGCATATCGTCATGACAAAGAAGAATACAGTAAGCAATGTGTTTCCATTGACTGATATGAACGTCTGGTGTAGAGACTGATTGACCCGAGCAGACTCAGGAGTAGTCCATCAAAGCCGTCTAGAGCTGTCTTCGCTCAAAGATGAGTATAGCGACTACTAGGATAATCGGGACAACCACTGCACCTATCAATAGTGCGAATATTCTGGAAGTGATCCACTCTGGTAGGAACAATGGCACTAGAGCGATGACTGCTGAGAGCTGGCCGCCAGCGTAGAGCGCTCCAATTGCAGCGACTGTAAGTGACCTTACCATAATGCCCACGAGGATACCTAGCGAACAGGCCAGTATGATGCCGGCTAGTCCGAGCGAGAGAGAGTCCACTGTGTCCTGAAACACCAGTTCCGGGACTGTGCCCATTGTCCAGTAGTCAAGCACATACCCCGACAGGAATGCGAGTGCTGCTGCAATAAGGATGCAGGTCAGGACAGCAATAAACTTGCTCAGCAGCAGGCTTGACCTCCTCACCGGCCTGATCAGGAAAAGGTCATAGACATGGTTGTTAATATCTGAGCATATAGAGGCTGACAGTGTCACGCAGCCTATGGCTCCAGCCATGCTCGTTACCAGCAGTCCGGCGATGAGCATAAACGGGACCCCTTCTGCGTTGGGTTGTAGTGCATGCAAGATGATAGTCATGACAGGGAGGCCTATCCAGAGTGCAAGCATGGCTTTTGACTTGTAGAATCCGCGCAGCTCGTCTAACAGCAGTATTCCAAAGTTCATTGTCCAGAACCTCCAATGTACTTCAGGTACACCTCTTCAAGACTAGGTCGAACGAGGTTGAAACTGCGCAGCTGACAGCCTGCAGATATCAGATGATTCAGAATGACTGAGATAGTCTTATCCACATCAGCATCAGGCGTTAGATGCAACAGCCTTCTTGTGCCAGAGGGTTCCTCAATACCTTGGATACCTGGCAGCTTGCCAAGGTCATCACACAAAGGAGAGCTGTCAGCAACGACAATCTCAATATCATTGCCGAGTTGGAAGCGATCTTGAATTTGCTCCGGTGTCCCAACAACTAGCAGTCGGCCATTGTTCAGGAGTCCCACCTGAGTGGCGATGTCTTGCACATCGCTCAGTATGTGAGATGAGAACAGCACTGTCACACCGTTCTTGGCAAGATTTTGGACTACTAGTCGGACCTGGTGCCTGCTTGCCGGGTCTAGACCTGACATTGGCTCGTCAAGTACCAGCAGTTCGGGCTGGTGAAGAAGGCACTGCGCAAGGTGCAACTTCTGTTTCATACCCCCGGAGAGATGCGCAATTCTCCTGTTCTCTACATCAGGAAGGCCTACAGTAACAAGCACCTCATCGACACGGCTGTTGGTTTCGGAGCTGGAGAGTCCGGAGAGACGGCCAAACGTCATCAGCATCTGTCTCACAGTGCGCCATTCCTGAAATCCCACCTCTTGAGGCAGATAACCAAGCTTTCTGTAAATCTCAAGTCGCTCATTTGATATATTACGTCCATCTACAAGTACGTCGCCCTCAAAGTCCTGAATGAGCCCTACGAGTATCTTTATCGTTGTCGTCTTGCCGGCGCCATTGGGGCCGATGTACCCAAAGATAGAGCCTCGCGGGATCTCAAATGATACATTTTCGAGCGCCTTAGTATTACCAAATGATTTTGATACGTTGTTGAAGACCACAGCAGACTGTGACATGAAAAGGACTCCTGCGTTGATTTGGGCGGGTGTCTTTATTAGCTTTTAATCTAGCAATCTCACAATAAACAGCAATTTCTGACACTTCAATAGCTCCTTGACTGTGTTCCACGAGAAGTGGAATACATGCTTGTGTGATTACGGCTCTGATTCCTACCTACACTTTATTACTCGGCAAGCGCCTACATGGTTTGGTCGGCTCGCATGAAGGATGAGAAGCTCATAATCACGGCAACCACCGCAAACTCATGGATCTTCCCCGAGGTGAAGAACTGGGCACTCTCCACAGGTACACTGATTGAGGATGTTGTTCAATGTGCCGAGGCCGGTGCTGCAGTCGCGCACGTCCATCTCCCTCCAGGCGAGGAGTCTGAAACTGTCAAGCGGATTCGGGACAGATGCGATGTCATCATCCAAGCGGGCATGTCGAGCTTTCCCCTTGGGGAACGGACTGCCATGTTCAATGCTCGGCCTGATATGATTAGCATCATTCTAAACCATCATGACGAACATTTTACTGGCCTGACTGTCAATCAACTCCATCCCTTGGAGGAGCTTGAGGCATATTGTGTCAAGTGTCGTGAAACAAAGATTGTGCCGGAATGGGAGGTATGGCATACCGGGTCATACTGGAACCTCAGGTATCTGATCACAAAGGGGCTGGTAGACCCACCGCACGTTCTCACGCTCTTCTTTGGGTGGCCTGGAGGTACTTGGTCGCCCCCAACAGTCGACGAGTACTTGCATCGTGTCAGGTATATACCAGAGAACTGTGTCTATTCTGTCAGTACAATGGGTCCTGAACAGTCGGCAATTGCGCTAGCATCAGTCCAGAGTGGCGGTAATGTACGGGTTGGGACCGAGGACTATCCATTCATCAGGCCAGATGTACCTGCTAAGAATAATGCAGAAATAGTTGCACGTATGAAGAAAATCGCAGAGAAGGTTGGGCGTGAGGTCGCAGATCCATCAGAAGCGAAGAGAATCTTAGGTCTGTGATATGGAGTACTGGAGGACAAGACAATGAAACTCGAAGAAAAGGTCGCCATTGTGACAGGTGCTGGTGCAGGAATTGGTGAGGCTACAGCAAGACTGTTTGCTGAAGAAGGTGCAAGTGTTGTCTGTAACTCTATCAGTGATTCTGCTGCTCGGGTGGTGGAGAACATCATCCAGGGCGGCGGAGATGCAACTTTCATGCAGGGAGATGTCTCGGACCTGTCGGCAGCACAGCAGATTGTGAACACGTCGATAGAGGCTTATGGAAAGCTCAATATCCTTGTCAATAATGCGGGGATTGTCCTACCCGGTCGGGTGGATGATATGAGCCTTGAGGACTGGGAACGTACGATGGCTGTGAACGTGAGAGGGGTCTACCTCCTCTCCAAGTATGCAGTCCCGCATCTCAGGAAGACACGGGGCACCATAGTCAATACATCATCTGTCCTTGCGCTAAAGGGCGTTAAGAACCGCGCTGCCTACAGTGCCTCGAAGGGCGCTGTATCTTCCCTGACAAAGGCGATGGCTGCAGACTATATAGAAGATGGCATTCGAGTCAACTGTATTTGTCCTGGGACCACTGATACTCCGTCGCTAGCCTATCGCCTCTCGCAGTTCCCAGATCCTGAAGACGCCAGAAAGCAGTTCATTGCACGACAACCAATGGGCAGGCTTGGGACAGCCGAAGAGATTGCAGAAGGCATTCTGTATCTGTCCCTTGCTGAGTTTGCTACTGGTATCAGCCTCTCAGTAGATGGAGGTATGACTATCTAAGACCTTGGTCAACGTGCGGTCCAGCCGCCGTCGATACGAAGGTCAGAACCTGTCATATATGATGATTCATCGCTAGCTAGGAAGAGGATTCCAGCTGCAACTTCATGAGGAGTAGCCCAACGTTTTAAGACCCCCTCCTCCTCGAACTCCCTCTTTACTATTTCATATTCGACTCCTCTCTCTCCAGCCTGTTTCGTGACATCACTCACCAACATAGGAGTATCTGTTGCCCCCGGTGAAACACTGTTCACTCTGATCCCGTAAGGTGCAAGGTCAAGAGCAAGGGCACGAGTGAACCCTAGAATCCCTGCCTTAGTTGAGCAATAGTTCGCATGGTTCACCTGCCCGATATGGGCTGCAACAGAAGCAAGGGTAATCACAGACCCAAATCCCTGTTTCTTCAGGTGAGGAATAGCGTGTTTGCAGCTGTAGTAGGTGCCCTTCAGATTCACATTAATCAGCAGGTCATAGTCCTCATCTGGAAAGTCTTCCACCGGACCAACTCTGACTACACCCGCGTTCGCGATGAGGACATCGATACGACCATACTTCTTGATAGTATGGTCAATCATCTTTTTCACCTGAGCTGAGTCAGTCACATCCACTCGCATTATTTCAGCTCGGTCTTTTCCCTCTTGTATCAGGTCAAGTGTTTCTCTCAGTCCTTTCTCATCTATGTCTGACAAGACCTGAACTGCTCCCTCTTTTCCAAGAAGAATGGCCGCCGCTCTGCCAATGCCTGATGCAGCCCCTGTCAGGATGACCACTTTGTCCTTAACTCTCATCTTGTTCAATCGCTCCTCACAAATATCCCCTTGTCCAGACTTGAGATACGCTTGCAGCCCTTCTTGGTGACGTGATAGCAGTCTTCCACACCGATCAGTCCCAAGTCTTTGAAGTTCTGCCAGACCTCTACATCCATCACCATGTCCTCTTCAAAGAGGAAGTCCGCCTTGCCCATACGAGAGAAGATCTGCTTCTCTTCGCACTCAAGGCCGATGCTATGACAGGTGATGATGGGCTTAACGCTGGGCTTCAATGGTTGGTGGAACTTCATGGCTGCTTTGTAGACCTCGTTGGGGTCGGCGCCTGGCACTATCTGATTGATACAGAACTCCTGCACCTTTATCATCCGCCCAACTGCTTCGTCAGCGCCCTCTGGAATCTCACCAATTACCACATGTCGACTGACATCGGAAACATATCCTTTCCACACCGCACCGATATCCAGACGCGTAATGTCCCCCCTTCTCATCACAGTCCCCACACCAGGGGCTTCCGGATCTGCGGATCCTATGCCTACAGTGAGATGATCCCAACCCTCTGCGCCCTCATCTATAACTGCCTGCCGGGCCATCTTCAGTATGTCATAGTCTGTTATTCCTTCATGGACTCCTTCAATAATCTCCTCTATTGCCTTCTCTGCAATCATGGTTGACTTCTGAATCCTCTCCCGTTCTTCATGCGACTTCACAAGTCGCATCTTGAGAAATGCATCGTCGCCGTCGATAAAATTCACACCTGGAAATTTGGTCTTCAGGAATTCGGCTTGGTATCGTGGCATCAATGATTCCAAACCCACGACCTTTCCGCTCTCAATACCCCACTCTACAAGTTTGTCAGACACCAGTTTCATTGCCTGTTGTGGAGATATGATTCCTGTAGCATCCTCGACCCAAGAGAACTTGTCAAGACTAGAAAACACCATCCAGTAGAAGAAACTGACCTCACCATCTCTTCGGATGAGTGAGATATACGGGAACTGATTCTTTAACACCCAAAGGATGGGATTGTTTGCCACATGTAATGTAGGAAGGCCTGTGGTATAGAAGACATTCACGTCAGTAGCTGCCACAAGCACATCGATATCTAATTTGTCAAGAATATCAACCGCACGTTTCTTGTCATATCCAATTGGCTTCATAAAACCCACTCATCTCATTCATCGAACAAGTCCATGAACACTTCGAGCTTCTGGAGGTCAGCCATATTTCCACTCAGTTTCAGTTCACCCATCATGAAGGTTTCCATCGGATCGACCTCTCCATTACAGATTCCGAGGAGAAGATCAGACTCAACAGTGAGGCTCATCTCAGGATTATCTACAGCACCCTCGACAAGCCGTGCCTTGTTTGTGCCATCAAAAATCATCTGGACAGAGAATTCCAAGTCCTCAACATCTATCAGAAAGGTCTTCTTGAACCCCTCAAACTGCTCAGCAACAGCAGCATCATCCTCGAGCAGATTGACCCATCTCTGAAGGGCACTCATTATCTCATTTCTCTTGGCCACACTATCACTCTCTTCAATTGAGTTGTTACCCATCATACTCCTTTACGGGCTATTTAGTTCTTCGTAGACTCCACATAAGGTGCAGCCCTTCTCTAGCCCTATCCCGCTATTTTATGGACTCGAGAGCAACTTGGCGCCGTCCAAGGAGGAATGAGCTCATGACGATTAGACAGACCCCTACAAAAAAGAGGACAAGCGAGAGAGCAGTTGGCGGTGAGAGGAAGAATATCAGGAGAAAGACAAAACCGGGTATGATTTGAATTGGGACCTGTTGTATTGGGATGATGAGGTTTGCCTGTCCCGATAGAAATGCACTCTGTAATGTTGATAGAGCGAATATATTGTCCAAGACTAGGATAATACAGGATATTGAGAAGAGGCCGAGCTCAAGGAGAACGAATGTGCCATCAAGGACATGAACGATTGTTCCCATCAGGATTGCTATCCAATAGTTTGACATCGCGATAAACAACCCTGACATTAATGCTCTTGCTACTGCTCGTAGTCTGGTCCACCTACGATGTGAGGCCTCAAGAACAAATATCATTGCTATGATTGCAGAAGTGAATAGGGCAACCCGTGTCAGAAATCCAATTTCTAGGAAATCGAAGACTACGATATTGATTACCAGCTCGCTAAAGGCTATCGCGAAGATTGCCCCCATTATCAGGGTGATTCCAATGATCTCCGTGCGAGTTAACGACTCGCCGATGAGCTTCACTGATCCGATTGCAAGGACAATGAGTCCCACTGCCATGAGCCCGGGTATCAATGCAGGCCCGATATAGACTTGGGCTAGCATAAAGAAGACTGTCCCTATAGCAATCTGTAACAGGAGACCTACAAGCCACATACGATTCTTTACTAGCGAACGAAAGAATCTCTGTTCCTTGGCTTCAGATGGTAGGTCATTGACCACCTTTTTCTGGAGCAGTGTACCCACATTATTGCTTATCCCTGAGGCAATAGCGAGGGACACGCCATAGAGATACGACATGAAAAATCCCCTGCTCTAACTGTAACCAAATCCGTATCTCTAAGCATGTCTTAAGGATTCGCATCACTGTGGCAAAGGCAAGCCTTATGCAACGGTTTGCATATTATTACATCATGGATTGCGTGAGGTTTGGAATTATTGGATGTGGTTCTGCGGCCTCATTCCACGTTCTTCCTTTCAAGAAGTTAGTAGACTCGAAAGTACAATATGTCGCCGCTTTCGACGTGAACGAGAAAGCTGTGCAGAGCTTCTCCAAGAGACACGGATTGACGCCCTACACGGATTTTGACAACTTTCTGCAGGGTGACTTTGATGCGGTGCTTATTGCTGCCCCACACTACCTGCACTGCCAGCTCGCGAAGGCCGCGGCAGAGGCTGGAAAACATGTCCTCTGCGAGAAACCTATGGCCACCACACTTGAGGAATGTGATGAGATGATTCTGGCCGCGAAAAGAGCTGGGGTCAAGTTCATGGTAGCTGAGAACCATCGTTTTCTCCCTGCACACCAGCTCATCAAGGATGCGCTTAATCGGGGACTGATTGGCGATGTGTTTCTTGGTAGGGCGTATGAAGGAGCATTTTGTCCGCATGAACAATTTCTGAACCTTGATTCTTGGCACTTCACGTATCAAAAGGCAGGCGGGGGTGTGGTTGCAGACCAGGGGGTCCATAAGTTTGCAACTCTGAATTGGAGGCTGGGGGAGGTAGACTCAGCACAGTGCTGGTTGGGAAAGACACTAGACTCACCTCCAGCCAAGGGAGAGGACACTGCAATAGTCCTGCTTCAATACAAAAAAGGAGCAATGGTTACGGTGGACTTATCGTCAGTCACTGTGCATCCGCTTACAAATAGACTTGAGCTACACGGGACTCAGGGTACAATATTGGAGGATCATGCATGGGAACATCCCGTTCAGATATTCTCATCACATGAGGGTGCTGAGCAGAAGGGGACCTTCTACAGCCCTGACGTAGAGCATGGAGCGTATCCCAAATACTACCTAATATCTGCTCGTTGTGAAGACACGTACTTTGCCGAATGCGTACTAAATGGTACCAACCCCGAGTTCACTCCGACTCAGGCTCGAGATGCTGTTGCAATCACACTCCTTGCCTATCTGTCGGCCAAGAAGGGAAGGGCTGTGAGATTAGAAGAACTCGAAGAAATCAAGCAAACGGAAGGCACAAGGAGTATCCTTGAGGACCTTGAAGGAGTAACCCGGCATAACAATGGCAGTCTGAGATGGAAGTAGACATCTTGGGGTGGGATGACTGTGATAAGGTACGTCTTCTTTCAGGCGCATCCCGATGACCTTGAGATCAACTGCCCGCACCTCTTGCATCATCTGGCACGAAGAGGACATGATATTAGGATAGCATCCGTCACGAAAGGGGAATTTGGGCTCCCTGGAGCAGAATATGACCACCTCAAGGGGGACTTCTTGGCAAAGATTAGAGAGAACGAGCTAGCCAATGCCTGTGCCATCCATGGAATTCCTAGAGAGAATATTGACTACCTTGGATATATTGATGGTTACGTGGGCCTGACCAGGCGCTTTATCAATCATGTAGCCAGATACCTCAATGAGCATAGGCCTGATGTTGTGGTTACACCCGAGGGGCTCTATGCTTGGTACTATCACAGAGACCATCTCAACACAGGCCGTGCTGTCTTTTATGTTATCAATAAGGGGTTCCTTGGTTATACACCCAGACTTTACTTCTATGACTCATTAAGTCCGAATACTTTCTTTCCAGTATCGATTAAGGACCTGGATATTGCTGACAGCGTAATAGACTGCCATAGGACTCAGTGGTGGATAATGTCTTGGATGCGTCGTCTGGTACGCCCGGTACGCCTACTAGGAGGTCTTAGAGTCGGAGGCTGGAAGTATGCGGAGCCCTATCGACGCATCTTCTTTGATGAACGCCTTGATAGAATGCACCGGCCTGGTCCTATCATTCAGGGCTTTACTCACTTCATGTCGGGACTCCCCTTCTTCCAAGCCAAGTATCCTCAATCGATTCTTGAGGAGAGAAAGAAGAGAGTAACATAGTGGTGGTCAAAAGGAATATCTGAGAAGGAATGTCCTGCTAGTTATGGCGTGGGGATAATAATGCGTCTGGGTATCGATGGAGAATGGTTTGTCGACGACAAGGGCAGGAAGGTCCTTTTGAGAGGTGTGAACTTGTCTGGCAGCTCGAAAGTGCCTGCTAGACCCAATGGTGCTACTCACTTGAGAACAGACTTCCATGATCACAAGGATGTGTCTTTTGTTGGCCGCCCATTTCCTCTTGAAGAAGCACATGAGCATCTAGCCCGTATCAAACATTGGGGATTCAATGCAATCCGCTTCCTCACCACATGGGAAGCAATCGAACATGCAGGACCCGGGAGGTATGACAAGGAATACCTCGACTATGTTGAAGAGGTCATCAAGATCATAGACTCCTTTGATCTACAAGTAATAATAGATCCCCACCAGGATGTCTGGAGCCGCATGTGCGGTGGCGATGGGGCGCCGGGTTGGACATTCAAAGCCGTGGGAATAGACTTCAGCAGGTTCGATGAAACTGGTGCTGCAACAACCATGCAACATCACTATGACCCAAATGATCCCAAGGCATTCGGGGCCCTGAGCTGGAGCCAAAATCGGGTTGCATTTGCCTCTTGCACAATGTGGACATTATTCTTTGGCGCAATGAAATTCGCCCCGTCCTGCACCGTGAATGGAACGAATGCCCAGGTTTTTCTGCAGGACCACTACATGAGTGCCCTTTTACAGGTGGCCGAGCGAGTCAAGGATATTGAATGTGTCCTTGGATTTGAACCGATTAATGAACCCAGCCAAGGATGGATTGGTGGTCTGGTCGATGGCTCAGACTCTGACTTAGGTGAAGTCCTTGGACACGCCTACACCCCAATTGATGCAATGTCCACAGCTTCGGGATACCCACGCGAGATATCCTTCCGAGAGGTCAAACGTCTGGGAATTAAAGAAACTAGACGAGATATCATCAACCCGGGCAGGATTTCAGTATGGCTTGATGATTCCAGAGATATTTGGAAGAATGAAGGGATATGGACTCCTAATTCGGATGGAGTACCTCAAATTCTGCGAAATGAGCACTTCATGGGTACAGACTTCTATCGCGACCATCTCTCGCCCTTCTTCTTCTCTTGTGCTAATAAAATCAGGAGTGTCTTCCCAGAGGCAATACTCTTTGTACAGGCGCCCTTTGAACCAGTCCTAAAGGGTCAGGTTGGTAAGTTCGAAATCCCTCCAGACTCTGTGCATGCTCCCCACTGGTCTGATGTTGCAACCATGGGTATGAAACGGTTCATGGGAAAGGCGAGCTATGATATCATGAAAGGGACTACAGTTATTGGTGGTGGCAGAATCCGCAGAATGTTCACAGAACAGCTTGAGGCGTTGAAGCTTTTCTCAGAGAAGATTGCTGGCAAGACCCCGACCGTCATAGGTGAGATAAATCTCTGCTTTGATTTGGATAAGAAAAGAGCTTATGAGGAGTTTCGGAAAGACCCTGTTGGAGCATGGAAGACCCATATCCACGCTCTTTCTATTTACTACCAGAGCCTCGACAGGAATCTCCTACATGCATTCCATTGGAACTACACACCGGACAACGATAACACATGGGGGGACCAGTGGAACTTGGAAGACTTCTCTATCTTCAGTAGAAACCAACAGACAGATCCCTCCGAAATAGATAGTGGCGGGCGAGCATTACGGGGATTCTGTAGGCCTAGATTCTTGCGTCTTGCAGGACTGCCTCAAGCCATGGAATTCGATATCAAGAGCGGGACATTTCGCCTCGAATACGTGAACAGTCCCAGCAGTTCAGCTCCATCCATTCTCTACATCCCACAGGTCCAGTTTCCAAATGGTTTTACACTGGACACTCTGAATGCAAAGACTACATACGATGCCAAGAATCAACTCCTCTTGGTCCATCCTGTTTCTGAGGGTGCAACTTCTGTTACAGTGACAAGGAAAGGTAAACTCGATGTGGATTTAGAGGAGGATGAACAGGAATCAGAGTAAACTCTATCCAGTCGATGCGTACCCCTTCTAGATCATCTCTCTGATCTCTTCAAGAGTTGCCTTTGCCGCTGGTTCGCTCGTAAGAAACCCTTCAAGTTTCTCACATAGATAGTTGTCACAGTGAGCGCATGTGGTCGCGCCCTTACCCTCTGCGCATGGCCGTATCTTGCAGACGCTCTGGCACCATGCGGACAGCCTATCGGACTTACACCCATCGCAGGTGATGTCCTCTGGCGTGAACTCTCTGTTGAGTTCTTTTGACCATCGCTCAGCAATCCGAGCCTTGAATTCCAAGTCCTCTGTCTGGGTTGCCCTGAATGCATCACACTTAGAGCAGTCCAGGCCACAATAAGCAATCATTTCAAACATTTCATAATGACTAATCTAGGCTCAGGACAAGTATGAGTAAAGCATTCTACCGTCATATGTCGGTAGTCATATGTCGGTACAAAACCTATGCCATCAGTTGAGTCAGTAAAAGGCATGACTCTAGTAATTCAATCACAGACAAAACAGAAACTGACCATAACAGAAGCGCCTAAAGATGCCAAGCTTGATAGGTCAGTAAGATCGAAACAGGATGAGATTGATGCCAAGGAATTGGCAGCCTACTACAGGTATAAGGCATGTCAAGAAGCTATGCGTGACCTCGAGCAGAGGAGGAGTCTGGCTCTTGCAACAGCTCATAGATACTCATTCTTTCGATAGACTCTATATGAGAAGACCTAGCTTGACTCGACATCACGGACTGATGACAGTCTAGGTCCTTTTTTTCTATGTATATCAGCAAGTAAGGCCATTTGATTCTTGGCTGAAATAGTAGACAGACTATCTGCTCTAGCCGGCACCGCTCAGTTCGTCCTGCCGTTCGCGGGGCATCTGCCTGAATAGCTGGACGTACGGGATAAGTGCCGTGACTATCTTGTTCTCTGCCTTCTTCAGGTGTTCCAGGAAGGTAGTCCGCCCTGTCTTCTCCTTAGATGCGATAGTCTGGAGGTCGGATCCTCTGGGAAATCTGAAGTAGCCATAGGAGTAGGCAGTCAAGAGGGCATCTATCTGCTTGTCAGTGAGCACGGAAAAGATAGCATCCGTCGTAAGCGTCAGGGAACTGGCAATGTAGCCGTCGAACGGTGCCTTTCTGAGGATTTCCACGTTGAAGTCGGCGTTCCGCAGCTCTGCCAAGAGCTTTCGAATCGTCGCATGCCTGAACACGATGAGCCTGACATACTCCCAGCCGTTCTCATAGACAATCGGTGGTATCGTGAGGATGTCCGGACCACTGAGGTGCTGTACGACTGTCCCCGGGCCTCCACATGCACAGACTCGAGTGATGACATGGACATTAGCACCATTGTGTATCTCATCGACGACCTCAACAGCCTCTGAGATGTCCTCTCGGATCGTCTCAAAGTCCTCCTGTTTCTGCATGACCAGTTCAATAATGTCATGTTCATCATTGCACCACTGATACATTCGGAGCGACGGGTTGTCCTGCGTTATCTTTCCGAATGGATGGTCGTACTTCGCTCTGAATACAACTTCGAATAGTGACATATGTCAATGTGAGATGTGCTGCCTGTGGTGCT